>CAIPUP010000120.1 GCA_903868285.1 uncultured beta proteobacterium | reverse complement strand
TGGTGGGAGGTAGTCTGGGTGCAGCCGCGCTCAACAGCGTGGTGCCGCAGGCGCTGGCGCTATTGCCAGTCGACAGCCGGCCGCTGGTGGTGCACCAGGCTGGCGCGAAAAACATCGAGACGCTGCAGGCAGCCTATGCCGTTGCTGCGGTGCCAGCCGAGCTGCGTCCCTATATCGAGGACATGGCGGCCGAATATGCCGCTGCCGACGTGGTGATCTGCCGTGCCGGTGCAATGACCGTGGCCGAGCTCTCGGCTGCCGGCGTGGCCAGCGTGCTGGTGCCTTTCCCGCATGCGGTGGACGACCATCAGACCGCCAATGCGCGCTATCTCTCGTCCCGCCAGGCCGGCATGCTGCTGCCGCAAGCCGAACTCACGCCGCAGCGACTGGCTGATTTGTTGTCGTCCTTCACCCGCCCGTCGCTATTGGCCATGGCCGAAGCGGCGCGCGCGCTGGGCCGGCCTGATGCCACCCAGGCCGTGGCGGATATCTGTCAGGCCTGTGTCGATGGTCTGCACACGCCGCACGCGAAGGTGTCGACATGAAGCCGGGGGCGCGATGAAACACAAAGTGCGGCGCATCCATTTCGTGGGTATCGGCGGCAGCGGCATGTCGGGTATCGCTGAGGTACTGGCCAATCTGGGCTACACCGTTTCGGGTTCGGACATGGCGGCCAACACTGCCACCGAGCGGCTGCAGGGCATGGGCGTCAAGGTCGCGCGCGGCCATGATGCCGCGCATGTGCAGGGTGTGGATGTGGTGGTGACCTCCACCGCAGTACGGGCGGACAACCCCGAGGTGTTGGCGGCCAGAGCGGCGCGCATCCCGGTGGTGCCGCGCGCGCTGATGCTGGCCGAGCTGATGCGCCTGAAGCAGGGTATCGCCATCGCCGGTACGCATGGCAAGACCACCACCACCAGCCTGATTGCCAGTGTGCTGGCCGAGGCGGGTGTCGATCCGACCTTTGTCATCGGCGGGCGGCTGAATGCCGCTGGCTCGAACGCCCGGCTCGGTGCCGGCGAGTTCATCGTCGCCGAAGCGGATGAGTCCGATGCCTCGTTCCTGCATCTGCAACCGGTGATGGCGGTGGTGACCAACATCGATGCCGATCACATGGAAACCTATCAGCACGACTTCGCGCGGCTGAAGCAGGCGTTCATCCAGTTTTTGCAGAACCTGCCCTTCTACGGCAGTGCCGTGCTGTGTCTGGATGACGCCAATGTGCGGGAAATCATGCCTCTGGTATCGCGTCCGGTCATCACCTACGGCCTGCATCCCGAGGCCAGCATCCGCGCCCAGGATGTGGTGGCGGGTGAGCAGATGCGTTTTCGTGTCACTCGCCCGGAGCAAGCCGATTTGCAGCTGACGCTTAACCTGCCAGGTCTGCACAATGTGCAAAACGCGCTGGCGGCAGTGGCGGTGGCCAGCGAACTGGGCCTGCCTGACGCCGCGGTGGTCAAGGCGCTGGCGGAGTTTCGCGGCGTTGGCCGGCGCTTTCAGCGTTGGGGCGAGTTGGCACTGCTTGATGGCAAGCAAAAACCCGGCGGGCATTTCACCCTGGTGGATGACTATGGTCATCACCCGGCTGAGATGCAGGCCACGCTGGCGGCAGCGCGCGGTGCCTTTCCCGGCCGACGCTTGGTGCTGGCTTTTCAGCCGCATCGCTACACCCGTACGCGTGATCTGTTCGAGGATTTTGTACGCGTGCTGTCCAGCGTCGATGTGGTGCTGCTGGCCGAGGTTTATGCCGCGGGTGAGTCGCCACTGGTGGCAGCCGATAGCCGTGCCTTGGCGCGTGCCTTGCGCGTGGCCGGTGCCAATGAACCTATCTATGTCGAAGATATCGCTGCCATGCCGGCCACGGTCATGCGTGTGGCGCGCGATGGCGATGTGGTGATCACCATGGGTGCCGGTTCCATCGGCGCAGTACCGGCACGGTTGGTTGCGGCCAACGATGCGCAGTCGAGGGTCGAATGAATATGAGCGAGCCCGTGACTGCACTCTCCAGCGCCTCGGCCGACCGCTTGCGCGGTGTTCTGCGCACCGATGTGTCGATGGCATCGCATGTCAGCTGGCGCTGTGGCGGACGGGCGCGCCGCACCTATCAACCAGCCGATCTGGCCGACCTGTGCAATTTTCTGCGCACCCTGCCGTCAAACGAGCCGCTGTGCTTTGTCGGGCTGGGTTCCAATCTGCTGCTGCGTGATGGTGGCTGGCTGGGCACGGTCACATTGATGCACCGCTCCTCGGCCGCGATACGCCTGGAAGGCGAGCAGTTCTGGGCCGATGCCGGCGCTGCCTGTCCCAAGCTGGCGCGACATGCTGCACGCGAATCTTTTGAAGGCGCGGAGTTTTTGGCCGGTGTGCCCGGCACCATCGGTGGTGCACTGGCCATGAATGCCGGCTGCTATGGCAGCGAGACCTGGCAAAGCGTCAGCAAGGTACAGACGGTGGATCGCACTGGCCGCTTGCACTGGCGTGAGCCGGCCGACTTCGACATCGGCTATCGCCATGTCGCCTTGCGTGCCAGCGCCCATGCAGTGTTGGGCCAGGATGAATGGTTTGTTGGTGGCTACTTCAAGTTTGTGCGCGGTGATGGCGAGCGTGCCCGCAGCCGTATCCGGCAATGGCTGGAGCAACGCGTGGCGACCCAGCCGCTCAATCTTCCCAATGCCGGGTCGGTGTTTCGCAATCCGCCTGGCGATTACGCCGCACGCCTGATCGAGAGCTGCGGCTTGAAGGGCTTTGCCTGTGGTGGTGCGATGGTGTCAGCCAAGCACGCCAATTTCATCGTCAACCCCGAGGGCGCAGCCAGCGCCAGCGATATCGAATGCCTGATCGAGCAGGTGCGTGAGCGCGTGTTGCGACAGCATGGCATCACGCTGCAAACCGAGGTGCGCATCATCGGTGAGCAGCCAGCAACAGTGGGAGCAGCGACATGAGTGCAGACGTGCCAAACCAACGCGCGATCAATCCCGAAGCGGCCGCCCTGGGCCGCGTCGCCGTGCTGTTTGGCGGACGCTCGGCCGAGCGCGAGGTATCGCTCAACAGTGGCGGCATGGTGCTGGCGGCCTTGCGTCGCTGTGGGGTGGACGCGCATGCCTTCGATCCGCAGACCCAGGACCTGCGCCAGCTGGCCGAGGGTGGCTTTGATCGGGCCTTTATCGCCTTGCATGGTCGTTATGGCGAGGACGGCACCATTCAGGGCGCGCTGGAGTTGATGGGCATTCCCTATACCGGTTCGGGTGTCTTGGCCAGCGCCCTGGCTATGGACAAATGGCGCACCAAGTTGCTGTGGCAAAGCGTAGGCATACCCACGGCACCATTCGAGATGCTGCATGCGGAAAGCGATTTCTCGGCGGTGGCCGAGCGTCTTGGCCTGCCACTGATGGTCAAGCCGGCCAGTGAAGGCTCCTCCATCGGTATGAGCAAGGTGCATCGCGCTGAAGATCTGGCAGCGGCCTATGCCCAGGCAGCAAGCTATGACCGCTCGGTGATTGCCGAGGCATTCATTGATGGCATCGAACTGACCGTTGGCATCCTGGGTGATGCACCGCTGCCGGCGATACGGCTGCAGACGCCGCATGATTTTTACGACTACGACGCCAAGTACCGCAGCAACGACACGCACTACCACTTGCCCTGCGGTCTGGAGGCAATGGATGAAGAAAACATCCAGATGCAGGCGCTGGAAGCGTTTCTGGCGCTGGACTGCAATGGCTGGGGTCGCGTCGATCTGATGGTGGATGTCGAGGGCAACACCTATTTCCTCGAGGTCAATACCGCGCCCGGCATGACCGATCACTCGCTGGTGCCGATGGCCGCGCGCTACATGGGTCTGGAGTTCGATGACCTGTGTTTCACCATCTTGCAGTTGGCCTCGCTGAAATCCTCGGCCTCCAGTTCGACACAGGAGTCAGCCCATGTGGGATAGCCCGCGTCTGCTCAATGGCATGGCCAATGCGCTGTTTGCGCTGGCCTTGTTGCTGGCGCTGCTGATTGTGGTGAGGGCGGAAGTCGAGTCGCCGATGTTTGCACTCAAGACCATTCGGGTCGAGGGCGAGTTGCTGCATGTCAGTCGGGCCGAGGTGATACAGGTACTGGAAGGCCGTCTGCGCGGAACATTCTTCACCGTCGATATCGAATCGATCCGCGCCATGTTCGAGGAAATTCCCTGGGTGCGCCGGGCGCAGGTACGCCGGGTCTGGCCGGACACGGTCGAGGTGCAGGTGGAAGAGCATCTGCCAATCGCGCACTGGAATCGTGATAACAGCGGCCCGGGCTTGCTGGTGAGTGCGTACGGTGATGTATTCCTGGGGCATAGCGATGCACCGCTGTTGCGGCTATCCGGACCCGAGGGCACCGAGCGTGATGTGGTGCGTCGCTTCGTGGCTTTTCGCGATGCGCTGACCCCGATCGGTCTGGAGCCGGTGGAGGTCTCGCTCTCGCCACGCTATGCCTGGCAGATGAAACTCAACAATGGATTGGTGCTGCATATCGGACGGGATCTTGAGAAAGATCCGGCCGTGGCGCGTCTGGAGCGCTTCGTGCGCATCTACCCGCATACGGTGGCGCGCATGAGCCGCCGCCCCAGTTACGTTGACCTGCGCTACAGCAACGGCTTCGCGCTCCGGGCGCCGGAGAGTGATAACGCCGAACCAAAGCGTGCAGAAAAACCGCGTGGAAAGGCCTGACTTCATGGCTAAGGAAAATCATGGCTAGGGATAGCAAGAACCTCATCGTAGGTCTGGATATCGGCACCTCCAAGGTGGTGGCGGTGGTGGCGGAACTGTTGCCCGAAGGACGGCTGGAAGTCATCGGCATGGGCAGCCATGAATCCAAGGGGCTGAAAAAAGGTGTGGTTGTGAACATCGAGTCCACCGTCACGGCCATTCAGAGCGCGCTGGAAGAGGCTGAGTTGATGGCCGACTGCAAGATCGAGCGCGTGTTCACCGGCATTGCCGGCAGCCATATCAAGAGCTTCAACTCCACTGGCATGGTGGCGATCAAGGACAAGGAAGTCAGTGCCATCGATGTCGATCGCGCCATCGAGACCGCAAGGGCGATGCCGATACCGACCGATCAGCAGGTGCTGCACATCCTGACCCAGGAATTCATCATCGACGGCCAGGACGGCGTGCGCGAGCCGCTGGGCATGTCTGGTGTACGGCTCGAAGTGAAGGTGCATATCGTTACCGGTGCAGTGTCAGCAGCGCAGAACATCGTCAAGTGCGTGCGCCGCTGCGGGCTGGAGGTGAACGACCTGATCCTGCAGCCACTGGCCTCCAGTGTGTCGGTGCTGACCGAGGATGAGAAGGAACTCGGTGTGGTGCTGGTTGACATCGGTGGCGGTACCACCGATGTCGCGATCTTTCGCGAAGGTGCCATTCGTCATACCGCCGTGGTGCCGATCGCCGGTGACCAGATCACCAATGACATCGCCATGGCCTTGCGTACGCCGACGGCCGAGGCCGAGGATCTCAAGATCGCCCATGGCTGTGCCTTGCGCACCCTGCCCGATCCGGGCGAAATGATCGAGGTGCCGGGTGTCGGTGATCGCCCGACGCGCCAGCTCTCGCGCCAGACGCTGGCCGAGGTGATCGAGCCACGCGTCGAAGAACTGTACGGAATGATCCAGCAGGTGTTGCGCCAGTCCGGTTATGAGGATCTGTTGTCCTCGGGCGTGGTGCTGACCGGCGGCTCCTCGACCATGCAGGGCATGGTCGAACTGGGCGAAGAAATCTTTCATATGCCGGTGCGCCTGGGTGTGCCGCGCTATTCCGGTGGGTTGTCGGAGGTGGTGCGTAATCCGCGCTACGCCACGGTGGTTGGTCTGTTGCTCGAGGGTATGGCGCAGACCCAGCGCGGTTTGCTGGCGCGGCAGGTCGGTTCGGTCAAGCAAGTGTTCGAGAGGATGCGCGAGTGGTTTCAGCGCAACTTCTGATTTGGTTTTTTCCCGGTAGTCAGTCGCAGTTTCACTTCATCGCGTAAGGAGGCAGTAGCCATGTTCGAAATCGTTGATCACTCCCAACAGCAAGGTACCGTCATCAAGGTGCTGGGCGTCGGTGGGGCCGGCGGCAATGCCGTCGACCATATGATCAAACATGAGGTGCAGGGAGTCGAGTTCGTCACCTTGAATACCGATGCGCAGGCACTGGCGCGCAGCATGGCCAAGAGTCAGATTCAATTGGGCGACAGCGGTCTTGGCGCAGGTGCCAAGCCCGATGCCGGTCGTGCCGCGGCGATGGAAGTGCGCGAGCGCATTGCCGAGTCGTTGCAGGGGGCGCATATGGTGTTCATCACTGCCGGCATGGGTGGTGGCACCGGCACCGGCGCAGCGCCAGTGGTGGCGGAAGTGGCCAAGGAAATGGGCATCCTGACTGTGGCGGTGGTGACCAAGCCGTTCTCGTTTGAAGGTGCGCGCCGGCTGCAATCGGCCGAGCAAGGCATCGACGAGTTGTCGCAGCATGTCGATTCGGTGATTGTGATCCTGAACGAGAAGCTGGAAGAGGTACTGGGCGATGACGTCTCGATGGAGGAAGCCTTCACTGCCGCCGACAACGTGCTGAAGAACGCCGTGGCCGGCATCTCCGAGATCATCAATGTGCCTGGCCTGATCAACGTCGACTTCCAGGACGTGCGCACGGTGATGTCCGAGCAGGGCATGGCGATGATGGGTTCGGCTGGCGCTTCGGGCATGGACCGCGCCCGCATTGCTGCCGAGCAGGCCGTGGCCAGCCCCTTGCTCGAAGGCGTGAACCTGTCCGGTGCGCGCGGTGTGGTGGTGAACATCACTGCGGCCAAGTCCAGTCTCAAGCTGCGTGAGACCAAGGAAGTGATGAACACCATCCGCAGTTTTGCTGCGGACGATGCCACCATCATCTTTGGTGCGGTGTATGACGAAGCCATGGGCGATGAGCTGCGCGTCACGGTGGTTGCCACCGGACTGGGTGCGCCGGTGACGGTGCGCCAGCCCAAGCCTGTGCTGGTGCCAACGCTGCGTACCGGTACGGACAACCTGCCGGTGGTGCCGATGGATGCGACCGCGATCGACAGCCTGGCCGGTGTCATCAAGAGCAATCGCGAACAACGCCGCTCGGCTGCCGAAGCCCTCAGCAACAGCGGTGTCGACAAGTACGACATTCCGGCGTTTCTGCGCCGGCAGGCTGACTGAGCGCGTTTTCGGCGCGTTCTC
>CAIPUP010000119.1 GCA_903868285.1 uncultured beta proteobacterium | reverse complement strand
GCGCAACAGAAATGTCTCAAGTGCTTGAATTTTCAAGATATTCTCCCGGGCTTTCGAATACGCTCTGTAATCTGATTGATTCTAGGAGCCTGCATGGCTTTGACTGCTTCCTCATCCGTTCCTGCGAACATGCCGCCGCCGGTGGCCGTGCACGGGCTGCATCATTTCGCCTGGCGTTGCCGCGATGCCGAAGAGACTCGGCATTTCTATGAAGACATACTCGGCTTGCCATTGGTGCATGTGATCCGCGCCGAAAATGTGCCCAGTACCGGCGAGTATTGCCCCTATGTGCATATTTTTTTCCGCTTGCAGGATGGCTCCAGCATGGCGTTCTTTGATCTGGGTGACGATACCGCAGCCGAGCCCTCGTCCAATACGCCAGCCTGGGTGAATCACATTGCACTGCGGGTTGCCAGCCTGCACGAACTGGAGCAGGCGCGGCAGCGGTTGTTGCAGCATGGGGTCGATGTGATCGGCATCACCGACCATCAGTTCGTGAAATCGATCTATTTTTTCGACCCGAACGGATTCCGTCTGGAGTTGACCGTGCCGACCGATCCGCCCGGCTATATCGAAGCCAAGGCAAGCAGTGCCCGGGCCGAGTGCGATGCCTGGAGCGCCGAGAAGGCCCGCCGGCGAACACGCTGATCAAGCATGACCAAGGAAAGCGCAAAGGAAAGCGAAGTGACGACACAAAATCCTGCGAACGGACTGTCCGATCCGCCAGCCTTCTATGCCGCGCTGGTGGCGGCGCATGAAGGGCTTGGCGAGCACGACAGCGCAGCGCTGAATGCGCGGCTGGTGTTGCTGCTGGCCAATCACATTGGCGATCAGACGGTGTTGCAGTCCTTGATCGAACAGGCGCAGCGCTGAAGTTCGGGTACTGGCTTGGGTGCTGGCCCGGGCGCTGAAGTCCCGGCGTCGCGCTTGCGCGCTCAGACCTCGATATTGTCGATCAGGCGCGTCGTGCCCAGTCGGGCAGCAGCAACAATCACGCCCTCGCTGGCGTCGGCGCTGGCCGGTTGCAGCGTCTGACGATGGCGCAGGCTGATGTAGTCCGGACGCCAACCGTGGCTGCGTAGCAGTTCGATAGCGTCGTTCTCCAGCGCCAGAAAATTGCGTTCACCGCCGCGAATGCGCTGCTGCATGGCCTGTAGCGTCTGATACAGCCGTGGCGCTTCGGCGCGCTCGGCAGGCGACAGATAGCCATTGCGTGAGGACAGTGCCAGGCCGTCGTGATCGCGTCCGGTTTCGGCAGCGATGATTTGAATCGGCAGCGCCAGCTGTCGCACCAAGGCCTCGATCACCCGCAGTTGCTGATAGTCCTTCTTGCCGAAGATGGCGATTTGCGGCTGCACCAGATTGAACAGTTTCAGCACCACGGTGCTGACACCGCGAAAGAACCCCGGACGAAAGCGCTCCTCCAGCATCTGGCCGATGGCCGGCGGTTGCACCACGAAGCCTTGCGGCTCGGGGTAGAGCTCGCGCTCTTCGGGGAAAAACAGCACATCGGCCCCTGCCGCCTTGAGGCCTTCGCAATCGGCATCGAAGGTGCGCGGATAGCGATCGAAATCCTCGTTCGGCGCGAACTGCAGCCGGTTGACGAAAATGCTCGCCACCACTGTCGTCGCCAGTGGTCTGGCCTGCTGGATCAGGCTGATGTGGCCGGCATGCAGATTGCCCATGGTTGGTACAAAGGCAACCGTCTGCTGTGCATGTGTCGCGGATGTCGGCTTGCCCTGGCTGCCGTTCTGGCCCAGGCGCTCACGCAGCTCGGCGATACGAGTAATCACTTGCATGGGCGTTCAGAAGGAATGTTCTTCGGCCGGGAAGCTGCGATCCTTGACCGCTTGCACATAGCTGCTGATGGCCTGGCCGATACTCACCGCCCCACCCTGGCCGGCATCCTGCATGAAGTTGCGTACGAACTTGGCCTTGCGTCCGGGAAACACATCCAGCATGTCATGCAGCACCAGCACCTGTCCGGAGCACTCCACCCCGGCGCCGATGCCGATGGTGGGCACATCCAGCGCAGCGGTGATCTGTGCCGCCAGGCGGGCTGGTACCGCTTCCATCAGCACCATGTCGGCGCCGGCTTCTTCCAGCGCGCGTGCATCGCTCAGCATTTCCGCTTCGGCGTCGGCGCCACGGCCCTGCACCCGGTAGCCACCGAGCTTGTGTACCGATTGCGGGGTCAGGCCGAGATGGGCACACACCGGTATGCCGCGCCGGGCCAGAAAGCCGACGGTGCGCGCCATCTCTGCGCCGCCCTCGAGCTTGACCATTTGCGCACCGGCAGCCATCAGTCGCGCTGCGTTATGAAACGCCTGTTCGCGCGATTCCTGATAGGCGCCAAACGGCAGGTCGGCCACAATGAAAGCCGACTTCGCGCCACGGGCCACGCATTCGGTGTGATAGACCATGTGGTCCATGTTCACCGGCAGTGTCGACTCATGCCCTTGCAGCACCATGCCTAGCGAATCACCGATCAGCAGACAGTCCACGCCGCAGCTGTCGAGCAATGCAGCGAAGCTGGCGTCATAGCAGGTCAGCATGGCGATAGGCACCTGGTCAGCGCGCATCTTGTGCAGCCTGTTCAGGGTCGTGCGGCTCATCGCGGGGTCTCCGGAGGTTCGTGACGGCGTTTATTGCGTTGCAGCGGATTGCTTTGAGGTGCGCAGCTTACTCTCCAAGATTGAAGAATTCCCGTCCGCCACGCATAGTTTCCATGCGCTGCACCAGCAGCTCGAAATCCTCATCCCGGGTGACGAAATTCAGACGCTCGGAGTTCACCACCAGCAGTGGCGCATCGTTGTAGTGATAGAAGTAATGGGCATAGCTCTCGGATAGCAGTGCCAGGTATTTTTCACTGATCGGGCGCTCGTAGTCGGTGCCGCGCCGGCGTACCCGTTCGATCAGTGTGTCGGCCTCGGCCTGCAGATAAATCACCAGATCGGGCTTTGGTGCCTGCGGCCGCAGCGTGTCGTAGATCTGCTGATACAGATGCATCTCCTCGGCCGACAGCGTCAGGCGTGCGAACAGCGGGTCTTTGTCCAGCAGAAAGTCGCCCACGGTGATGCCGCTGAACAGATCGAGCTGGGCAAGATCACGTAACTGATTGATTCGCTGGAATAAAAAGAACAGCTGCGTTGGCAGGGCATAGCGCGGCATGTCCTGATAGAAGCGCGCCAGAAACGGATTGGTTTCGGGTTGCTCGAGCAGCAGGTCGGCCTCCAGCCGTTGCGCCAGCCGACGCGACAGGCTGGTCTTGCCAACGCCGATGGGGCCTTCTACAACGATGTAGCGGTAGCGGGACAGGGGCACCGTAAGACCTGCAAGGAAGAAGTTTTAACCGCGAACCATGCCGTAGAACGCGCGGATGATACACAAGCCCTGATAAGCCCTGTGCGACGGTGCACCGAGGAAATCTGGCGCTATGTCAGCGCTGCGTTACCGTTTGGATCGGCAGGCAGTTGGCGCACGACTTGGGCACTCACCTGCGGCAATAAATCGCCCAGCGGCCCCTGCCCCGGAATATGCAAGGCCGGGGCGATATCGGCCAGCGGTCGCAGCACGAAGGCGCGCTGATGCAGGCGCGGATGCGGCACCTGCAGCGTGGGCAGGTCGATGCATTGTTCGCCATGCTCACCATAGAGCAGCAGATCCAGATCCAGCGTGCGCGGGCCGTTGCGTTGCAGCGTCGAGCGCTGCCGTCCGTGTTGCAGCTCCAGCGCTTGCAAGTGCTGCAGCAGTTCGATGGCGGACAGTCGGGTTTGCAGTAGTGCTACAGCATTGATGAAATCGGGCTGATCGTCGTAGCCGATGGGCGCGCTGCGATACAGCGGCGAGAGTTGCATCAGTCGGGTATGCGGCAGCTGATCCAGATCGCTGGCCGCTTGCAGCAGCGTCTGTGCCGGTTGTATCGCCCCGCTGTCGAGGTTGCCGCCAAGCCCGATGTAGGCCAGCACCATGTCACTGCGTGCCACCTGCAACCCCACCTGCATCCTCGTTAGCGCCGGATGAACCCTCGGCTGTCGCCGCGCCGGATTTGCGCCGACGCCGCCGCCGCGGTTTGCGCTCGCCGGTGGTCGGCGCGACCAGTATGGCAGCGCGGCCGTCTTCGTCGGTCTCCTGGAAGCGTTCCCACCATTGCGCCAGTTCTGCGTCCACTTCACCGCTGGCAGCGCGCAGCACCAGGAAATCGTATCCAGCGCGAAAGCGCTCGCTGGCCAGGAGGGCAAACGGGCGACGGCCGCTGCGCTGTTCGTAGCGCGGCTGACAGGCCCAGATTTCTTTCATCACCGCGGTGTAGCGGCGTGGAATGGCAATCTTGTCGGTTTGTCTGGCCAGCACCTCGTCCATGGCGATATTCAGTGCAGCCATCGGCCGTTCGCCTTTGTCTTGCAGCGTCTTGGCACCAGACAGCACCTCATGCCATAGCAAGGTGGCGAACAGGAATGCCGGCGAAACGGATTTTTCCTGACTGACGCGCAGATCGGTTTGCTCCAGCGCCAGGCTGACAAAACGCTCGCCCATCGGCTGCTCGAGAATCACATCCAGCATCGGCAGCAGGCCGTGATGCAGGCCCTCGCGGCGTAGTTGCTGAATCGCTTCACGCGCATGACCAGACAGCAACAGCTTGAGCATTTCATCGAACAGACGCGCTGGTGGCACGTTGCCGATCAGTTCGGCCAGGGCGCGGATCGGTGCCTTGGTCCGGGCTTCGATGGCAAAGCCGGTCTTGGCGGCAAAGCGTACCGCCCGCAGCATGCGCACCGGATCTTCGCGATAGCGTTCGTTTGGGTTGCCGATGATGCGCACCAGCTTCTTGCGCATGTCGGCCAGACCGTTCTGGAAATCCAGCACGCTCTCGGTGTGCGGGTCGTAGTACAGCGCATTGAGGGTGAAGTCGCGTCGCTCGGCATCCTCTTCGCGGGTGCCAAACACGTTGTCGCGCAATACCCGGCCGTGTTCGTCCACTGCATGCTCGCTGCCGCCGGGTGCACGGAAGGTCGACACCTCGACCGTCTCGTCGCCGAACATCACATGCACCAGCTTGAATCGGCGTCCGATCAAACGCGAGCGGCGAAACACCCGGTGCACCTGTTCCGGATGGGCATCGGTGGCAACGTCATAGTCCTTGGGCTTGAGGCCCAGCAGCAGGTCGCGCACCGCGCCGCCCACGACATAGGCCTGAAAGCCCGCCTGGTGCAGGCCGTCGCAGGTGCGACGTGCGGCATTGGACAGCGCTTCGCGACGGATGCCGTGCTTCTTGACGGGGATGACGACAGGGGCTGCCGGGCCGGGTGTTGAGCCCAGCCTGAGGACGCGCCGGATGAATTTCTTGATCAAGACGATGAATGAACCGGTGAGGCGACGAGGCCGGCATGCACGGGACGCAAATTGGCGTCGAGCTGGCAGTCGTAGACGAGTTGAAGTTCGGTCGGGGTCAACAGCGCCGGGGTGGACCCTGAGCGTAATCCCGAGTGGAAGGGGGCTTCGCGCACCCTGTCAAAGCGCGCCGGATCATACATGAAGACCACTTGCTCACAGCTGTGCCGGGCCAGCGCCGGTTCATGCAGTGACAGCAGCACACAGGCGCCAGCATCGACCCGTCGTCGCAACGCGGCCAGTACCAGTGCTTGCTGGCGCAGATCGAGATGCGTCAGTGGTTCATCCAGCAGTAGCAGCGGGCTGGCTTGCAGCAGTGTCTGCGCCAGACGCGCACGCTGGCGTTCGCCACCGGAGAGCTGGCGCAGATCGGCTGCGGCATGTCGCTCCAGTTCCAGCTCTTGCAGCAAGGCCCAGGCGCGCGCTTGTGGCTGCTTGCTGTGACTGCTTGGTCCGGCATGTGCGCCGAGCAAGACATAGTCGAGCGTGCTGCCCCAGAACACGCTGTCATCCTGTTGCAGTAGCACCGCACGCAGACGCGCCCGTTGCAGGGCGCCAAGGGTCGAGAGCGGCTGTCCTTGCAGCAGGATTTGTCCGGCGCTGGCGGTCTGCAATCCGGCCAGGGTGCGAATGAGGGTAGTTTTGCCAACGCCATTGGCGCCGAGCAGACCGTACATCTGGCCGGCCTGCAGCGTCAGATCGGCTTGCTGCAGCAGCGTGCGTGCACCAAGACGCAAACCCAGTTGATCGGCGCGCAGCATCGGCGTCAGAGTCGGCATCGGCATCAGCGACTGCGCCCGAGCAACCACAGCAGCAGCGGCACACCCAGCAAGGCGGTGGCCACGCCGACCGGAATCTCGATCGGTGCGGCGATACGTCGTGCCAGACAGTCGGCCAGTAGCAGCAGGCTGCCGCCCAGCACAGTGGCCAGTGGCAGCAACTGGCGATGGGCATGAATGCCGCACAGTCGCAGCAGATGCGGCACTACCAGGCCGATAAAGCCGATCGCGCCACCGGTCATGACAGCGGCCACGCTGGCGGCGGCACAGCACAGCAGCAGCAGGCTCTGCAACTTGCCAACCTCGATGCCGAGCGAGCGCGCCTTGTCCTCACCCAGGCCGAGTGCATCCAGTGCGGCCGCACGTGGCCAGGTCAACAGCAGCGCTGCCGCCAGCACCAGCCATACGCCCCAGGGCGCCTCGGCTTGCGACAGATCGCCCATCAGCCAGTACAGCATGCCCTGCACCTGGGTTGCTGGTGCCAGGCTGAGGATCATCGCCAGCAGCGCAGCGCAGCCCGAGGACAGCGCCATGCCGGTGAGCAGTACGCGATAAGGATTCCAGCCGCTGGCACTGGCGGCGAATAGCGCCAGCAGGGCCATGCCGCCAAGGGCAAATAACAGCGACAGTGCGCCACCGAGTGCGCCACTCAGCCCCAGCAGCATGCCGAGCAAGGCACCCACAGCCGCCGCACCGGACACGCCCAGCACATAGGGGTCGGCCAATGGATTGCGCAGCAGCGCCTGCAACAGGCTGCCGGCCAGCGCCAGCAGTGCGCCACAGGCAAAGGCCGCCAGGGACCGTGGCAGTCGCAGCTCGAACAG
>CAIPUP010000118.1 GCA_903868285.1 uncultured beta proteobacterium | reverse complement strand
GGTGCGCAGCTTCTCCGGTGGCTGGCGCATGCGCCTGAACCTGGCGCGTGCCCTGCTCTCGCGCGCCGAGCTGCTGCTGCTGGATGAGCCGACCAACCACCTCGACCTGGACGCCATACTCTGGCTGGAAACCTGGATCGGGCGTCGCGTCGGCACCGTCATCGTCATCTCGCACGACCGGGAGTTTCTTGATGCCACGGTCGGCTCCATTTTGCATATCGAGAACCAGGGCGTGAAACTGTATCGCGGCAACTACAGCGCCTTCGAGCAGCAGCATGCCGCCGACCTGGCCGGACGCGAGGGCGAGCGCCGGCGTCAGGAAATGCAGGTAGCGCATATGCAGTCCTTCATCGAGCGCTTTCGTGCCAAGGCCACCAAGGCACGCCAGGCGCAAAGCCGCATGAAGGCACTCGAGCGCATGACCCTGATCGCACCGGCCCATGTCGACAGCGGCCTGACGCTGCGCTTTCGCGACATGCCGCCAGCGCCCAACCCGATGCTGACGCTGGAGGATGTCTCGGCCGGCTATGGCGGGAACGCCATCATCAGCAAAGTCAATCTCAGCCTGCGCGCCGGTGAGCGCATCGGCCTGATCGGTCGCAACGGTGCCGGCAAGTCGACCCTGGTGAAACTGCTGGCCGGTACGCTGGAGCCACTGTCGGGCATACGTCGCGAAGGCAAGGGCCTGGCCGTGGGCTACTTCGCCCAGCATCAGATCGAGATGCTTGATCCGGCAGCCAGCGGCCTGCTGATGATGAAGCGCATCGATGACAAGACGCGCGAGCAGGAATTACGCAATTTCCTGGGCAGCTTTGGCTTTCCCGGCGACATGGCCACGGCCAGCTGCGAGCGCTTTTCCGGTGGCGAGAAGGCGCGTCTGGCGCTGGCACTGATCGCCTGGCGCAAGCCCAATCTGCTGCTGCTGGATGAGCCGACCAACCACCTCGATCTGGATACGCGCGAGGCCCTGACCGAAGCGCTGCAAACCTACGAAGGCGCCATCGTGCTGGTGTCGCATGACCGGCATCTTTTGCGCACCACGGCCGATGTGCTGTACCGCGTGGCCGATGGCGGGGTGTCCGAGTTCGATGGTGATTTGGATGACTACCGTACGCTGGCAGTGAAGGACAACGCCGGCAGCAACGGCCAGCGCGGTGGCACTGCCGAGGGCGACAACGGCAGTGGCAATGGCAGCGGCAGTGGCAGCGGCAGCAGTGGCGGTGGCGGTAATCGGCGCGAAGAGCGTCGCGCGGCGGCCGGACTGCGTCAGGCCCAGGCGGCAAAGAAAAAGCCGCTGCAACAGCGCAGCCAGCAGCTGGAAAAACAACTTGCGACACTGGAGAGCGAGCGCAGTGCCATCGAGGCGCAGCTGGCCAGCGACAGCTTCTACAGCGGCAACGACCGCGACGCGGTGGAGAGCGCCATCCGCGCCTCGGCCGAGTTGCGCCGGCGCATCGATGGCGTGGAAGAACAGTGGCTGGCGGTGCAGGCCGAACTGGAAGCGATGTCGGCCGAGAGCTGACGAGGGTCCGGCCTGAGCCTGAGCCTAAGCCTGGGCCTGGGCCTGCCCCTGGGCCAGCGCCCATGCCACATGCTCGCGCACCAGGGCGGAAGGATGTTGCAAGCGCGCCTGCAAGACAGCGCGAATTTCAGCGCGAATTTCAGCGCGAATTTCAGCGGTCTGCGTTGCAGCGTCCGGGGTTGCCTCGTCCGGGGTTGCAGCGTCCGGACCATCGCGCAGCGCCGACAGCGCGTTACCCAGGCCCACCGCCAGGTTGCGCAGCCAGCGCACATGACCGATGCGACGTATGGCGCTGCCCTGCATGCGCTCGAGGAACTCCGCCTCGCTCCACTGGAACAAGGCAATCAGACTGGAGCGGTCCAGCCCATGACGCACCACAAAATCCTGCTCTGGCGACAGCTGGGCGTACTTGTTCCAGGGACAGACGGTCTGACAGTCATCGCAACCATAGACGCGATTGCCGATAGCCGATCGCAGCGCGGTCGGGATCGAGCCCTTGAGCTCGATGGTGAGATAGGAAATACAGCGCCGCGCATCCAGCTGATAAGGCGCGACGATGGCACCCGTTGGACAGGCCTGCAGGCATTGCGTACAGGTGCCGCAGTGTCCGCCCGCCTCGTCATTGACTGCACTGGTATCCGCACTGTTCGTTGCCTGCGGCAAGGCCTCGGGCAACGACGGCGGCAAGGGCAGATCGGTAAACAGTTCACCCAGAAAAAAGAACGAGCCGGCATCGCGCGACAGCATCAGGGTGTGCTTGCCGCGCCAGCCCAGACCGGCACGACGCGCCAGCTCGACCTCCATCACCGGTGCCGAGTCACTGAACACGCGATAGCCGAACGGTCCGATGGCCCCGCTGATGCGATCGGCCAGTTGCTGCAAACGGTGCCGCATCAGCTTGTGATAGTCGCGGCCCAGGGCATAGCGTGCGATCACCGCCTGCGTCGCGGGCAAGCGCTGCGCCTGCCCCGGCCAGGGCAGCGCCGATGGCGGCAGATAGTTCATACGCACAGCGATCACCGAGCGCGTACCCGGCACCAGCTGCGCCGGCTGCGAGCGCACCAGACCATGGCGTTCCATATAATCCATCTCGCCATGAAAGCCCTTCTGTAACCATTGCTGCAGGCCCTGCCCGGCACGACCCAGATCCACACCCGACACGCCCAAGGCCTGAAAGCCCAGTTCAGTGGCCCATTGCCGGATTTGGGGCAGCAAGTTTTCAGATAAGTTCACAGGTGTCTCTTGACGCATAGCGTGCATCCTAACTTGCCATCCGAGCCAGCAGCCAAGGCCTTGGCCGCGCTGCGTCTGCATCTGCCGGATGAGGCGGCAACGGCCCGTCTGGGAGCAAGCCTCGCGCGATCACTGGCCCCGAACCTGGACAGCAATGCCCCTGCGCACGAGCACGGGCTGCACATCCAATTGCAGGGCGAACTTGGCGCCGGAAAAACCAGCCTGGTGCGCGCACTGCTGCGAGCGCTGGGTGTGACCGGGCATATCAAGAGCCCGACCTATACCTTGGTTGAACCTTATGCAATTTCTGGGATATGCTTGTATCACTTTGATTTTTATAGGTTCACCTCCGATCAAGATTGGTTGGAAGCTGGCTTGAGGGAGCATTTCGAGGGACATGCCATCTGCCTGGTGGAATGGCCCGACAAGGCAGGCGACCTGCTCCCTAGGGCCGATCTGGTGATACGACTGGGCATCACGTCATCCGGACGCGATGCCATTCTCGAGGCACACAGCAATGCAGGAGCGGCGTGCTTAGCGGCGGTGGCAGCAACGGTATCCGGCGACTCTTATTGAGTGGTCCGGTGTTGCTACGGCTATGCCTGTTCGCCATGCTGTTGCTGCTGCTGGCGCAGGTGTTTGTTGCCGCCGCCAATGCCGCAACCCCGGCAGCAACCCCGGCCGCAACCCCGCCCGCAACGCTCAGCGCCAACGGCAACGAACAGAAAATCAGCGCGCTGCGCATCTGGCCGGCGCAGGACTACACCCGCCTCACCATCGAGAGCGCGCAGCCGCTCAAGTTCAACATGCTGGGCGCAAAAAACCCCGAGCGTCTGGTACTGGACCTGGAGAACGTCGAACTGTCCGGACTGCAAGGGTTGCTCAGCGGCAAGCTATCAGCCAATGATCCGTGGATAGCCGCGCTGCGCGCCGGACAGAACAAGCCCGGCCTGGTACGACTGGTGCTGGATCTGCGCAGCGAAGTGCGACCGCAACTGTTCACCCTCAAACCGGTTGGTAGCTATGGACACCGGCTGGTGCTGGACATCTATCCGGCGCAACCGGCCGATCCGCTGATGGCGCTACTCGACAAACCGGCCGAGCGTGGCAATGACGGCGCCGCTGCCAACAGCAACGCCACGAACAATGCGGCATCGAATGCCGTCAACGGCAATGCCGCAAGCACCTCGAACACCGCACCAGCCCCCGCCGACAGCGCCGGCAGCAACAAAGTCGCCCGTCCCGGCCAGCGTCTGCTGACGGTGGCGATCGATCCCGGTCATGGCGGCGAGGATCCCGGTGCGCGCGGTCGCAGCGGCTCGTGGGAGAAGGATGTCACGCTCACCATCGCACGCAAGCTCAAGGCCGCCATCGATGCCGAACCAGGTCTGCGTGGCGTACTGACGCGTGATGCCGACTACTTCATGGCGCTGCAGGCGCGCGTCGACAAGGCGCGCCGCATGAAAGCCGATTTGTTCGTGTCGGTGCATGCTGACTCCTTCGTGCATCCGCATGCGCGTGGCTCGTCGGTGTTCGCGCTGTCCGAGCGTGGCGCCACCAGCACCGCCGCGCGCTGGCTGGCCAAGCGCGAGAACGAGGCCGATCTGATCGGCGGCGTGAACCTGGCAGTGAAAGACAAATTCCTGGCGATGACCCTGGCCGATCTGTCGCTCACCGCGCAGATCAACGACAGCCTCAAGCTGGGCAAGGCGGTGCTGGGTGAACTCGGCGGTATCAACACTCTGCATAAGGCGCATGTCGAGCAGGCCGGCTTTGCCGTACTCAAGGCACCGGAGATTCCTTCCATCCTGGTCGAGACCGCCTTCATCAGCAATCCCGAGGAAGAACGGCGACTGAATGACGATGCCTATCAGCAACGCATGGTGCAGGCCATTCTCAAGGGCATCAAGCGTTACTTCGCGGCCAATCCACCACTGAACCGCCCCAATGTCACGGCGGCCAGCGCGCGCAACTAGCCGCCGGTGGTGTTGCGTTCCACCTCCAGCCACTGCGCCAGACCACAGGTGGCATGCGCTGCCTTGAGTTGCTGGCCGACACCGCCCTTGCCCAGAAACGGATCAAGTTCATCACGCGCCAGGCATTCATAGGACTGGCGCACCGCCTTGTACATGGCGGCAAAGGCCGAGCCGGACGATGCCGCCAGGCGAAAGCCAAGCTGGTAGAACTCCTGGCGCGACATGCCGAACTCGGCAAAGCCATCGCCCGGGGCAAAGATCATCAGCGGCGCTGGCAGGCGCTCGCCCAGATAGCGGATCTCCTCCGGCGTACGGGTGTGCACGAACAGCATGTCGGCACCCGCAGCATGAAAGGCCTCGGCCCGTCGCAGTGCATCGTCCATGCCGGTCAGGCGCAGGGCATTGGTGCGACCGATGATCAGCGTGTCCGGGTTGCGCCGCGCCGCCACCAGCTCGCGAATTTTCTGCACCATCTGCTGCGGCTCGATCAGCCGCTCGACACCGATATGGTGATGCACCCGGCGCGGCAGAAACTGGTCCTCGACTTCGATGGCGGCAAAGCCAGCGGCCTCGCTCAGGGCCATGGTGCGATGCATGTGTACCGGATCGCCCCAGCCGCCACCGGCATCCAGCACCAGCGGCAAGTCGCAGGCCGCGCGCATGTCCAGCGCCACCTGCGCCATCTCCGGCAAGGTGATATTGGCTTCGGTCACGCACTGCTGCCAGCCGAGTGAGCCGCCGCTGATATAGCCGGCCTTGAAACCGCAGTCACGCGCCAGTCGC
>CAIPUP010000117.1 GCA_903868285.1 uncultured beta proteobacterium | reverse complement strand
GGGACGCATCGAAGCGCATCCGAACGAGATCGTGCTGATTCCGCGCGGCCTGCGATTCCGGGTCGAGTTGCTGCCGCTGGCAGACGGAACCTGTGGCCATCGTGGCTATGTGTGCGAGAACTTCGGTGCGCCCTTGCGCCTGCCGGAGCTGGGTCCGATCGGTTCGGTCGGCCTGGCCAATGCCCGCGATTTCCTGATTCCGCAGGCGGCGTTCGAGGACCGCGAGGGCGAGTTCGAACTGGTGCAGAAATTCCAGGGGCGGCTATGGGCAGCAGCGATCGATCATTCACCGCTGGATGTGGTGGCCTGGCATGGCACGCATCTGCCGTGCAAATACGACCTGGCGCGCTTCAATACCATGGGCACGGTGAGCTTTGACCATCCTGATCCGTCCATCTTCACCGTGCTGACTTCACCCAGCGGCAGCCCTGGTGTGGCGAATATCGACTTTGTGATTTTTCCGCCACGCTGGCTGGTGGGCGAGAACACCTTCCGTCCGCCCTGGTATCACCGCAATGTCATGAGCGAGTTCATGGGGCTGGTGCTGGGGCAGTACGACACCCGCGCCGAAGGCTTTCTGCCGGGCGGGGCGACGCTGCATAACGCCTTTACCCCGCATGGCGCGGATGGCGACACCTACGAGAAACATGCCCATGCGGCGCTGACTCCGGCCAAACTCGAACACACCATGACCTTCATGTTCGAGACCTGCCACGTGTTGCGCACCACCCCCTTCGCGCTACAGGCGCCGGAGCTGCAGCAGGACTACTGGCGGGTGTGGCAGGGGATACAGAGGCACTTCGCGCGTCATCCCGAGCGCTAGTTATCCACCCGCGCGCCGGACTCCTTCACCACCCGCGCCCATTTGCTGATTTCACTGCGGATGTGCGCTGCAGTTTCCTCGGGGCTGCTGCCAACCGGCTCGGCACCGAGCTCGACCAGGCGCTGGCGTACCTCAGGCTGCGCTACCAGCTTGACGATGCCGCCATGCAGCGTGTTGATGATGGCGCGTGGCGTGCCGCGTGGCGCCACCACGGCAAACCAGGACACAGATTCCGCGCCACGAAAGCCAGCCTCGGCCAGGGTAGGGACTTCCGGCAGGGTTGGTAGCCGGGTGCTGCCGGTGGAGACGATGGCGCGCAGCTTGCCGGCGCGGATATGCGGCAGCACGTTCGGAATATTGTCGAACAGCAGTTGCACTTGTCCTGCCAGCAGATCAGCCACGGCCGGTGCCGCGCCCTTGTAGGGCACATGCACCATGCTGGTCCCGGTCTGCGCCTTGAACAATTCGCCCGAAAGATGGAACGGCGTACCGTTGCCGGGCGAGGCGTAATTGACCTTGCCGGGATTGGCCTTGAGGTAGGCCACCAGTTCGCTCATGTTGCTGGCCGGGACCGACGGATGCACCACCAGCACACTGGGCGATACCGCCACCACCGAGATCGGTTCGAAGTCGCTACGCGGGTCGTAGGGCAGCTTGGAGAACAGGCTGATCTGTATGCCCAGACTGCTGGTATTGCCCAGTAGCAGGGTGTAACCATCCGGGGCGGCCTTGGCTACCGCCTCGACGCCGGGAATGCCGCTGCCGCCGGTACGGTTCTCCACCACGAAGGGCTGGCGGAACTGCTCGCCCAGCTTTTGCATGATGAGCCGGCCGACGATGTCATTGGTAGCGCCAGCGGCGAACGGGACGATCAGTTTCACCGTGCGTGAGGGATACTCTTGCGCCGTGGCGAAACCGGCCAGCAGGCCGGACAGTGTCAGCAGGGTGAGCAGAGAAATTTGTCGCATGCCGGTTTTTGCTGTCCCGCGCGCGCGCTTGAAAAAGCCTCGTAACATATTGATTCCTTTGAATAATTTGAAAACGCCCCAAGCTGCCATGCGTTCTGCTCTCGTTCCCCAAATTGCCACGCCCGTAACGTCGGTCTACGCCCCACCCGCTGCATTCGATACCCCGGTGCTGATCGTGGGTGCTGGTCCGGTCGGCCTGGCCCTGGCCGGCGATCTGGGCTGGCGCGGCATCCCCTGCATTCTGGTGGAAAAAAGCGATGGTGCCATCAGCCAGCCCAAGATGGACATGGTGGGCGTGCGCAGCATGGAATTCTGCCGCCGCTGGGGCATCGTGCCCTGGGTCGAGGGCAGCCCCTATCCGCGCGACTATCCGCAGGACAATGTCTGGGTCTCGTCCATGACCGGCTGGGAGTTCGGACGCGAGCGCATGCCAGGGCTGGCCGACGAGCCCTGTCCGCCCGAGAGCCCGCAAAAGCGCGAGCGTTGCCCGCAGGACATGTTCGACCCCATCCTGACGCGCTTTGCCCGCTCCTTTGCACATGTGCAAGTGCGCTATTGCACCGCGCTGCAGTCCTTCGAACAAGATGCGCAGGGCGTGACGGTGCAGCTGCGGTCGCACCAGGCCAATGACGATGGCAACACGGAGCCGCAGACGCTGCGGGCGCAATACCTGGTGGGCTGCGATGGTGGTGCCAGCCTGGTGCGCCAGGCGCTGGGCATCGCCATGCAGGGCCAGCCGGTGCTGACCTACACCACCAACGTGATTTTTCGCTGCCCGCAGTTCAGCGCCTTGCACGACAAGGGCCGCGCGTATCGCTTCATCATCATCGGCGAGCAGGGCACCTGGGCCACCATTGTTGCCATCAATGGTCGCGACCGCTGGCGCTTTTCGATTGTCGGCAGTGACAGCAAACGGACTTACACCGAGGCCGAGGTGCGCGAGGCCATCGTGCGGGCGATGGGCAAGCCCTTTGACTTTGAAATTCTGTCGATGATGCATTGGGTGCGGCGCGAGCTGGTGGCCGATCGCTATGGCGACAGGCGGGTGCAGCTGGCCGGCGATGCGGTGCATCTGACCTCGCCCACCGGCGGCTTTGGCATGAACACCGGCATTCAGGATGCGGTGGGCTTGTCCTGGGTGCTGGAGGCCTGCCTGCGCGGCTGGGGTGGTGCTGGCCTGTTGCAGGCCTATGAACGGGAGCGGCGTCCGGTGGCACTGCGCAATGTGCGCGAAGCCAGCGGCAATCTGTCGCGCATGCTCTCGCCCAGGGTGCGCAACCCGGGCAAGGCGATCTTCGCGCCAGGACCGCAGGGCGATGCCGCGCGTGCTGCGTTCGGTGAGGAATACACCGCCATGATGAAGCGCGAGTGGTACACCAATGGCATTCACCTGGGCTATCGCTACGAGGGCTCGCCGGTGATCGTGCCCGATGGCACGCCCGAGCCGCCGGATGAGGTGTCGAACTATGTCCAGACCGCCCGGCCGGGGCATCGCGCCCCGCATGTCTGGCTGGCGCCAGGGCGCTCGACGCTGGATCTGTTCGGACGCGGCTTTGTGCTGCTGTGCCTGGGCGCGACACCCGACAGCGCATCGCCTGCGCTGCAGGACCTGCGGGCCGCCGCCGCCGACTGTGGCCTGCCGCTGACGCTGATCGATCTAGACCAGCCCGAGGTGCTACAGGCCTATGTCAACCGGCTGGTGCTGGTGCGACCGGATGGTCATGTCGCCTGGCGTGGCGATAGCGCACCGCAGGGCGCAGCCGCCCGCGCACTGGTGGATCGGGTGCGTGGCGTGTCTGCGGCGGAATGCGCGGCGTAGCGCAGAGCAGCCTCAGATCAACCCGGGATAGGAGCCGCCATCGAGCTGGATGTTTTGGCCCGACATGAAGCTGGCCTGCACGCTGCACAGGAAGGCACAGGTATCGCCGAATTCGTTCGGTCGGCCAAAGCGCTTGGCGGCGATGCTGTCGGCGATCTGCGCCCGCGCCTGTTCGCGCGTGATGCCTTGCAGTTTCATCATGCGCTCGGCCATCACCCGCTGACGGTCGGTGTCAAAGCGCTCGGGCAGCAGATTGTTGATGGTGACGTTATCCACCGCGGCCTCCAGCGACATGGCCTTGCTGAAGGCCGTCAGTCCGGTACGGGCCGAGGTCGACAGCCCTTGATGCGGACGTGGTGCCTTGACCATGGCCGAGGTGATGTTGACGATGCGGCCAAAGCCGCGCGCGCGCATGCCCGGCAGCAGGGCGCGGATCAGCAGAATGGGGGCCAGCATGTTGGCCTCCAGCGCCTGCAGCCAGGCGGCGTGATCCCAGTCCTCGAGCTTGCCCGGCTTGGGGCCCTCGTTGTTGTTGATCAGGATGTCTGCTTCAGGGCAGGCCGCCACCAGTGCGGCGCGCCCGGCTTCGGTGTTGATGTCGGCTTGCACCGCCCGCACCTTGTTAGAACCGGTGTCGCGCAGGATGCCGGCCACCGCCTCGGCCAGGCTGTCGGCATGCCGGCCGTTGATGATGACCTCGCAGCCTTCGCGTGCCAGTGCTGTGGCACAGGCCAGACCCAGGCCGCGTGAGGAGGCGCAAACGATGGCCTTGCGGCCGCGTATTCCGAGATCCATGCAATGACTCCGCTGAGGGGTGATGCGTGCAAAGCGCGATTGTAGGCGCAGGGGAATCAGGTACAGTCGCGCCTCGTTGTTTGCCGTCCCGCACTTTCATTGAACTCTCTACTGGCTTAAAGCCCTGCCATCATGTCCAATCAATACGTGTTCACCATGCGTCGCGTCGGCAAGACCGTGCCGCCGCAGCGCACCATCCTGAAGAATATTTCGCTGAACTTTTTTCCTGGCGCCAAGATCGGTGTGCTG
>CAIPUP010000116.1 GCA_903868285.1 uncultured beta proteobacterium | reverse complement strand
GGCGTGGGTCTCGTACTGAGCATGAAGCGCCGCCGTCTCATGAGCGTCCAAGGCCGGCAGGGGTTGGAGGATGCCATCTTGCGCGTAGCGCTGGGCCTGTTCGGAGGACAAGGTGTATTGCATGATGTTCCTTCTCGCCGGTCCTGCCGGCTATAGCGACCAGGGATCTCTTTCCACTAAAGCACCTTAGAGGAGGCCTAGGCCTAGCTGATCCAGTTGTCCTCAACCTTCAGCTGCCAGCGGTGCGCATCCGGCGGCTGTACCGTGCGCCACCACTGTCCCAGCAGAGTCTTTTCGGCACGCTTCGCGACCAGGGTGCTTGCAATCTGTTCCGGGTCCCAGCGTGCACGCACCAGCGCCAGCAGTTGCCGGCAGAGTTGCGCGTACGCCGGGTCAGGCGCGAGATCATGCGCCTCCTGCGGATCGGTCTTCAGGTCGAACAGTTGCGGGGCATAACCGTGGTAATAGATGTACTTCCAGCGATCCGCGCGAACCATGCGCTGAACCACTGCATTGCCCTGATCCCAGCGTGCGGAGCCGTCTGTGCAGTATTCGGAGTAGCTCACATCGAGCCACGGCGCTGCGGCGTCACGCGCAACCGCAAGAAAGCTGTTGCCGTCGGCACCAGGCAAGGCAGGCGCACCCGCGGCCTCCAGCAGCGTGGGGCCGACGTCAAGCAGATTCAGCACCTGCGCGCGGCGCTCGCCGGCCGGCAGCACACCGGGCCAAGCGACGATCAGTGGCACCTTGGCCGACTCGTCAAAGAAAGTCTGCTTCCACCAAAGGCCACGCTCGCCGAGTTGGTCGCCATGGTCTGAGCTGTAGACGACCAGCGTGTCGTCGGCCAGGCCCAGCGCGTCGAGCTGGGCCAGCACCTTACCCACCAGCGCATCCAGCCGCGTGGTCAGTCCGTAGTAGGCTGCGCGCGCGCGCAGTTGTTGATCTTCTGGCACGGCCTCGATGCCAGTGATGTTGCGCCAATGCTGAAGGTAGGCATGATCTTCTGGCGGGCGTGGGATTTCCGGAAGGCCAACTTTGCCAACGTAAGGCTGATAGTCTTCGGCCCGCGCCACGTAGGGCTGGTGCGGAAGCATGAGCCCTACGCCGAGCGCAAAGGGGTGCTCCTGCGTGTCACCAGAGGCTGCGCGTTGCGCATACCGGCTCAGCCACTGACAGGCCGCATCGGCCACGTCTACGTCGTGTAGTTCATAGGACGACTGTCCCTGACCTGAGCGCTCAAGGCTGGTACGAAACGGATCATTGGTACGGTTCAGGACCCCCATGTCGTGGGTGGTGGCGCCAACCCAATTGCTGCTGTGGTCGCCGACCTCGCGCTCGGCATAACCGTGCAACTGGTCCGGTCCGATGGCATGTAGCCGCCCGACCAGTGCAGGGCGGTAGCCGGCAGCACCCAGCGCGTGCAGATAGGTCGGGATGTCGGAGGGCAGCATGTCCGCATTAGTCCAGCACGATTGGCTTGAAGGCCAACGCGCTGTCAGCAACGACATGCGAGACGGTGTGCAAATCGGGGATGGGCAATAGGCGTTGTCAAACACCACGCCGCGTGTTGCCAAGCGGTCCAGGTGCGGCGTGCGCACGACTGCGTCGCCGTAACAACCGGCAACCTTTTGCGTGTGCTGGTCGGACATCAGGAACAGGATATGGGGTTTGCGGCGGGCGGGCGATGGCGTGGTCAGCATGGGAAATTCCTTAGGGTT
>CAIPUP010000115.1 GCA_903868285.1 uncultured beta proteobacterium | reverse complement strand
CCCAACTTGGCAAACCGGCTTGACAAGGCGGGAGGCCAACGCATATAAACGCCGCTGCTGTTTTGTCTGGTTTCATTCTGGTTTCACGTCTATGGGTAGAAGCGGTCGGCCGGATCGCACGCAGCGCAAGGCTGCGGGACTCCGGCAGGAGATTGCTCACGGACCGCGCCATGCTCTGCCCGACGCCACATCCTAAGTTATTGATTTTATTGCGTTTTTAGGCCAAGGACGATCCCGGGACGGGTGCGCGTCGTGAGCTCGCAGGGCGGCAGGAAGCCGCAGCGATCCATGCCGGCAGCGACCGCATCGCGAACGCATCATTTTCGACGCATGAAAAGAGGAAGCACATGATCATCGATACCAGTTGCTACCCCACCAATCTGGTGGATATCGCCTGGCGGCATGATGGCGAGCCGTTCACCGGCGAACGCCTGATCCAGATGATGGACGGCCCCTACACCGTCTGCGGCAAGCCGCGGCGTATCGACAAGGCCTTCATCCAGCCGCCGCAGGGCAACACCATCTACACCGATGGCGTGCATGAGAAAGCCGGCGTTGCAGGCATCCGCGAATACATGGCCTACACGGTCGAGATGGTGCAAAAGTACCCGAACCGTTTTCTCGGCTGCTTTGTCTACAACCCGCGCTATGGCGTGGCCAACGGCGTGGCCGAGCTGGAACGGCATGTGCGCGAATACGGTTTCAAGATGGTGCAGTTCCAGGCCAACATGCATGCCTATCGTCCCGACCGCGCCAAGGACTGGCTGCGTCCGGCGATGCAAAAGTGCGCCGAACTGGGCGTGCTGGTGAAGCTGCATACCGGTGACGGCCCGTACAGCATCCCGACCGAGTGGGCACCGATCATTCAGGAGTTCCCCAACATCAACTTCATCATGGCGCACTTCGGTGTGCAGACCGGCGGCGTGTACTGCTTTGAGCCGTTCCAGATGGCCATGGACCTGCCCAACGTGTATTGCGAATCGGCCTGGTGCCTGCAATCGCGCATTGTCGAATTCGCCAAGGACCTGCCGGTGAGCAAGATTCTCTACGGCTCGGACACCCCGCCCAACGAACCCGGCATGTGGCTGCGGCTGCTGGAAGTGCTGACGCACGAGCCGCCGCAGGGCATGAACCTGGACGAGGACACGCTGGAGGAATACCTCGGCAACAACCTTGCCCGCATGATCGGCCTGACCCCCAGCCCGCGGCCGCAATCGATCGAGGAAGCCCGCGCCATGCTGGCCAGGCCGGTAGTCTGAGGGCCGGGTCCCAGCCTGCGCACGCCCTGACCGCACCATTCAAAGAACGCAACACGGAGAACATCGATGATCATCGATACCCACCTGCACCCGACCAACCTGGTCGACGAAGCCTGGCGCCACACCGGCACGCCCTTCAATGGCGAGCGCATGCTCAAGATGATGGACGGCCCCTACATGATCAACGGCAAGCCGCGCCGTATCGACATGGGCTTCATCCAGCCGCCGCCGGGCAATACCGGCTATCGCGATGGCAACCGCATGGGCCGCGAAGGCATCCGCGACTACATGGCCTATATCGCCGAGCTGACACAAAAATATCCTGACCGCTTCATCGGCAACTTCACCTTCAACCCGCGCTGGGGCCCGGAGAACGGCGCGGCCGAGCTGGAGTTCCACATCAAGGAATACGGCTTCAAGATGGTCAAGCTGCATGCCAACATGCACGGCTATCGCCCCGACCGGGCACTGGACTGGCTGCGCCCGGCGATGAAGGTCTGCGCCAAGTACAACACCGTAGTGCTGATCCACACCGGCGATGGCCCCTACACCATTCCGACCATGTTCTATCCGGTGATCCGCGAGTTTCCGATGGTGAATTTCATCATCGGCCATTTCGGTATCCAGACCGGTGGCAACTATTCCTTCGAAGCATTCTGGATGGCCATGGACACGCCGAACGTGGTGTGCGAATCCGGCTGGACCTTCCAGTCGCGCATCGTGGAATTCGCCAAGCAGCTGCCGCGCAACAAGATCGTGTTCGGTACCGATTCGCCGCCCAACGAGCCGGGCATGTGGCTGCGCGAACTGGAAGTGCTGTGCTCGCCGCCACCGCAAGGCATGGACCTGGATGAGGACGGCCTGGAGGACTACATGGGCAACAACATCGCCCGCCTGTGCGGCATCAAGACCACGCCGCCGCCGCGCACCCAGGAAGAAGCACAGGCCCGGCTGAAAGACACCTACGCCGGCGTGAAGTAAACCCCCGCGATCAAAGACCCGCTTTCAAAGACCGCGCATCATGAGCGACTCTGCCCAGCCTGCGGCGCAAGACCTGCGCCGCTTTCTGGCCGACTATCGCGCTGCCTATCCCGACGATGTGCTGGAGGTGGGCGAGCCGGTGTCGGCCGATCAGGAGATCACCGCCATCGCCAGTGCCCTGGCCGAACAGGGACGGCATCCGTTGTTGCTGTTCCCCCAGGTACGCCCAGCGGATGGTGCTGCCGGCGTTGTGCGTGGCAGCGCCAGCACCGTGACCAATCTGTTCGGATCGCGCCAGCGCATCGGTCGCATGCTGGGGGTCGATGCGGCTGGCATTCATGCCGAATACCAGCGCCGGGCGCGCGATCTGCGTGCGCCACAAGAACTGGCCAGCGGCCCGATTCTCGATCTGGTGCAACAGCACAACATCGATCTGCACAGCCTGCCACTGCTGCATCACTTTGCCACCGACCGTGCGCCCTACATCACCAATGGCGTGATCATTGCCGAGCATCCGCAGCAGGGCTACGGCAACATGAGCTTTCATCGCGCCATGCTGCATGGCAAGGATGCACTGGCCACCAGCCTGCATTCACGCGGCCATCTGTGGCGGCTGTTTCAAGCGGCACAGGAACTGGGACGACCGCTAGCGGCAGCGATGGTGATCGGCGCCCATCCGCTGTTCATGCTGGCCGGCGCGGCGCGTCTGCCGCTGGGCATGGACGAGCGTCACGTCGCCGGTGGCCTGTTTGGCGCCGCGCTGGAGGTGGTGCGCACACCGCGTCATGGCATCGCCGTGCCGGCCTATGCCGAATACGTGCTCGAAGGCGAGATCGATCCGACCGAGAAGGTCGATGAAGGCCCGTTTGGCGAATTCACCGGTTACTCCTCCAACCGCTCCACCAATAATCTGTTCCGGGTGCAAAGCATCCTGCGCCGGCGCGATGCCATGCTGGTGGATGTACTGGGCGGCAACTCCGCCGAGCATCTGAACCTGGGACGGGTGCCCCGCGAATCGGAAATGGTGGAAAAGTTGAAGGAGCGTTTCCCCAGTGTGACGGCAGTGCACTACCCCAGCTCGGGCACGCACTTTCATGCCTATGTCGCCTTGCGCCAGGCGCGCCCGGGCGAAGCGCGCCAGATCATGCTTGGGCTGCTGGGCTGGGACCCTTATCTGAAGACCGTCATCGCGGTGGATGAGGACGTCAACATCATGCGCGACGAAGACGTACTGTGGGCACTGGCCACCCACTTCCAGCCGCATCGTGATGTGGTGATCATGGACGGACTGCCCGGCAGCGCACTCGACCCCTCGGCCTCGGGCATCGGCACCACCTCGCGCATGGGACTGGATGCCACCCGTGGCCCGGATTTCGATGGTCTGCGGGCGCGCCTGTCCGATCAGGCCATGACCCGGGCACAGGAAATTCTCGGACGCCTGCAGCGCCAATAAGGCCTGGCGGCGCTGGCATCGTTGTTGCTAGAGCCAAGGGGCGCGTTGTTCGCGCACATTCACCTGAAATATCAATCAACAGAAATACGCAATGGAAACCCTGCAAAAAAACCCAACCCTGTCACCAGTCGCGCTTTTCCTGAATCTGCTGCTGCAATGCTTACTGCCGCTATCGCTCGCCATCCTCTGCAGCCCGCTGGCGCAGGCCCAGGGCACGTATCCCAACAAGCCGCTGCGCATGTTGATCCCCTTTCCTCCGGGCGGACCGGCCGACATCATCGGCCGCGCTGCCGCCTTCAAACTGGGCGATGCACTCGGTCAGCAAATCGTGGTGGAGAACCGTGGTGGCGCTGGCGGCAATATCGCGGTGGAGGCCGTAGCCAAGGCGGCGCCGGATGGCTACACCCTGTTGCTGCTGTCCTCGGGCGTGGTAGCCAATCAAAGCCTGTATGCCAAGCTGCCGTATTCACTCAGCCGTGACTTCTCGCCAGTGGCACCGCTGGCGTCGTTTCCGCTGCTGCTGGCAGTACATCCCTCGACCAAGCTCAGCAGTGTCAAGGAACTCATCAGCCTGGCGCGCAGCAAGCCGGGCGTACTGAACTATGGCTCGGCCGGCTCTGGCGGCGGCGCACATCTGGCGGCCGAAACCTTCAAGCTGGAGGCGCGCATCGACATGGTGCACGTGCCCTACAAAGGCACCGGACCGGCGGTACTCGACCTGGTGGCGGGCCAGGTCAATGTCATGTTCGCCTCGGTGCCCTCGGTGATGCAGCATGTGCGCGCCGGCAAGCTGAATGCGTTAGCGGTGACCGGCACGCGTCGCGCCAGTACCCTGCCCAATATTCCAACCGTGTCGGAATCCGGCTTGCCTGGCTATCACATGGAATCGTGGTTCGGCGTCATGGCGCCGGCGGGGACGCCAGCCGACATCATTAGCCGCCTGAACGGCTTGCTGGGGCGCATCGTGCAATCGAGCGACTTCCAGGAGCGACTGGCAACTGAAGCCGGCGCACCGGTCAGCATGGGCGTGGAGGCCTACAGCGAATACGTGCGCAACGAACTGGCGCGCTGGGCCAAGATCGTCAAGGACACCGGCGCCCGCCTGGAGTAATCAGGGCTGCGCCTGGCACCGCGCAGTCAAGGCGCAGCTACTGAACCAGACAGGCCGCCAGACCGTCCTCCAGGGCGATACGGTCCAGCTCCCGTCCGATGAACACCAGCTTGCTGCGCGGTGCTTCGCTGCCCCAGGGATCGGCCGGACTGAGGTCCATCAGGCTGTGCACCGCCTGCAGCACATGCCGGCGGGTGTCGCCGGCAATGGCGAGGATGCCCTTGAGGCGATAGATCTGGGTGCCACGCTCGGCCAGTAGCGTGGCCAGATGGGCACGCAAGCGCGTGGCATCGAAAGGCTGCTTGAACACGATGGAGACCGAATCCACGCTCGGATCATGTTCATGGCTGCGATCGTCCAGAAAATCCGGTGCCGAAGCCATGCTGTTGGCACGTGCATAGGCGCCGATGCCCAGGATGCGATCCAGATCGACCTGGCCATGACTGCAATGCAAGAGCTCGGCGGTCTGATTGAGTTTGCGCACGCTGTGCTCGACGGCGGCGATGTGCGATGCATTCGCCAGATCGATCTTGTTGAGCAGGATGCGATCAGCAGCGACGATCTGATCCACCGCCTGATTGTCGCGACCATCGAGCACCGGATCATCGATATGCTGACCGATATGCATCACATCCACCATGGTGACGATGGCATCCAGGCTGACCCGATCGCGCACATCGTTATCGACATAGAACGCCGTTGCCACCGGTGTCGGATCGGCCAGACCGCTGGTTTCCACCAGAATGCAATCCAGCTTCTCGGGACGTGCCAGCAACTTGCGCATGACATCAATCAGGTCATTGCGTACATCGGCAACACAGCAGATGCAGCCATTGGTCATGGTGTAGATCTCTTCTTCCGAGGTCATCACCAGGTCGGAGTCGATATCGACCTCGCCGAATTCGTTTTCAATCACGGCAATCTTGTACCCATGCCGCTGCTTGAGAATGTAGTTCAGCAAGGTGGTTTTGCCGGCACCGAGAAAGCCGGTCAGTATGGTCACCGGTACCGGTGTTGCTGTCATGTCACTCATGCCGCCGCCTTGTCGCGCTGTGCCTGACGCAAGCCCTGCAACACCTGCTCGGGCGTGATCGGGTAATGCCGAAAGCGCACACCGATGGCGTTGTAGATGGCATTGGCGATGGCCGGTCCGATGGCAATGATCGGATCTTCACCCACACCCTTGGCACCCCAGGGCCCACCCGGATCGGGCGCGGTCTCCAGCAGGATGGTGCGTATCGGCGGCATATCCATTGACAGCGGCATCTTGTAATCGACGAAGCTCGGATTGAGCGAGCGACCGGTATTCAGATCGATGACATAGTCCTCGGACAAGGTATGACCGATGCCCTGCTGTATGCCGCCCTCGACCTGACCCGCCGCTGCCACTGGATGAATCACCTTGCCGATTTCATGTACTGGCACCACTTGCAGCACCTCCACCTGACCGGTTTCGGTATCCACCTGCACCTGCACGAAATGCGCGCCAAAGGAATAGGACTTGGTCGGCGTGTAGGTACCGGTTGCCACCAGATGCGCTGCTGGTATGCCACGCGCCGCCGCCACCGCCTCGCGCACCGTGATCTGTTTGGCCGGCACGCCCCGTACCGCAATCACGCCCAGACGGGCTTCAAGATCCTCGACCGCCACCTCCAGCCGTTCCGCGGCACGCTCGAGCACCTGTTGCTTGACCTGACTGGCCGCCATTTGCGCCGCCCGCCCCACCATGTAGGTGGTATGGCTGGCAAAGGCACCGATGTCCCACGGCACGATGTCGGTGTCGCCATGCACCACGCTGACATCCTCAAAGCGCACACCCAGTTCTTCGGCCACGATCTGCGCCAGTGCGGTATGCGCGCCGGTGCCAAGACCGGCAGCACCGGTCATCAGCGTCACCGTGCCGTCTTCATTCATGTTGACGATGGCATT
>CAIPUP010000114.1 GCA_903868285.1 uncultured beta proteobacterium | reverse complement strand
CAGATAGACCGATTCTACGAGCACGCATCAGGGCAGTCGATAAAATGTCGCAGGCCAATCCCCGCGCCACCACCCAGCAGGACACCGCAGACCCCAGCATGCAAACGCAATTCGATGTCATCGTCATTGGTGCTGGTGCCGCCGGCATGATGTGCGCTGCGCAGGCCGGACAGCGTGGCCGCAGCGTGCTGCTCGTTGACCATGCCGAAGTGCTGGGAGAACGCATACGCATCTCCGGTGGCGGGCGCTGCAACTTCACCAATCGCGAAGTCACTGCCAGCAATTTTCTGTCGCAGAACCCGGACTTCTGCCGCTCTGCGCTGGCGCGCTTTAGTGCGCAGGATTTCATTGCACTGGTGCAGCACCACGGCATCGCCTGGCATGAAAAAACCCTAGGCCAATTGTTCTGCGATGACAGCGCACAACGCATCATCGATCTGCTACGCAGTGAATGCGAAGACGGCGCGGTGCAATGGGCCATGCCCTGCAGCGTGCAGGCAGTGCGTGCCGTGTCGCCCGACAACTCGCGCTACGAACTCGACACCAGTCGCGGCCGACTGCAATGCCATAGCCTGGTGATTGCCAGTGGCGGCCTGGCCATACCCAAGCTCGGCGCCAGTCCGTTCGGCTATCGACTGGCCGAGCAATTTGGCATCGCCGTCGTGCCACCACAACCGGCACTGGTGCCGCTGGCGCTGGCACCGGAACTGCTGCAAGAGTTGGCCAGCCTGTCAGGCCTGTCGCTGACGGTGAGCGCCTGCTGCGATATCAACATCAAGACCGACGGCAAGCAAGGCCGCGGCAAAGCCAATCGCCAGCCACCCGCACCAGGGTTTCGTGAACAACTGTTGCTGACGCATCGCGGTCTGTCGGGCCCGGCAGCGTTGCAAGTCTCGAGTTACTGGCAAATGCAGAACCTGCATTCGAATAATTCCAACGCCGCGCGCCAGCCCATCCGTTTTGATCTGCTGCCAGGCGTCGATGCCGAGGCCTGGCTGGAGAGCGAACAACACAGCCGCGCCCTGCCAGCCACCCTGCTCGGCACACACTGGCCGCGACGCCTGGCGCAAGCCTGGTGTGCGCTGTATCAATTTGAACAACCCCTGCAACAGATGAGCGCGCAACAACGGCAGGCGCTGGCGCAACAACTCAAACAGTGGCAGGTCATGCCCTCGGGGACACTGGGCTTTGCAAAAGCCGAAGTCACGCTGGGTGGCATCGACACCCACGCCCTGTCGTCGCGCACGCTGGAAGTGCAATCACAGCCCGGGCTGCATTTCATCGGCGAAGTGGTCGACGTCACCGGCTGGCTGGGCGGCTACAACTTCCAGTGGGCGTGGTCGTCGGGATGGGCTGCGGGGCAGGTGGTTTGAGTGAGTGGTTATCTGGCGCAGCGTGCGAGGCGCTGATTCGATAAAGCACATAGAGAAGCGCGAACAAAGGTTGACGCAGGTCCGATCATTAATTAACATTAACTAAGTTAATGTTAATTATTAACAAACCTCATCGCAGCATCCTCACTTCGGACCTGAGGCATGT
>CAIPUP010000113.1 GCA_903868285.1 uncultured beta proteobacterium | reverse complement strand
GTGGCGTTTTTACCGGCAGCGGTACTGGGCTTGGCATTTGGCCGTGCCATCAAGGCGCAGTTGTTTCATCCGATACCGGTGGCGCTGGCCTTCATTCTGGGTGGCCTGATCATTCTGTGGGTGGAGCGACGCCAGCGTCAGGGCACGGCGCTCCTGCAACCACGCATTCAGTCGGTGGACGAGATGCGCTGGCCGGATGCACTCAAGGTGGGTTTGGCGCAATCACTGGCGCTGATTCCTGGCACCTCGCGCTCGGGTGCCACCATCATCGGCGGCCTGTGCTTTGGCTTGTCACGGCGTGCCGCGACCGAGTTCTCGTTTTTCCTGGCGGTGCCGACGCTGATGGCGGCCGGTGCCTGGGACATGTGGAAAAACCGCGCCTTGTTTTCACTCGCCGATCTGCCGCTGTTCGCGGTGGGTACGGTGGCGTCGTTTCTATCCGCCTTTGTCTGCGTGCGCTGGCTGCTGCGCTATATCGCCAGTCATGATTTCGCGCTGTTCGCCTGGTATCGCATCGCCTTCGGTGGCCTGGTGCTGTTCACTGCCTGGAGCGGCATGGTGCGTTGGAGCATGGGCTGAACCAGCCCTGCGCCTCAGAACGCCGCTACCGCGCCATCCGAGCGCGGATCGGCGCCACCTTCCAGCACCCCGTTCGGATGTCGCAGGATGCAGCCGGCATGACCGACGGTTTCGTCGAAGTCTTGCAGCATTTCCACCTCATGGCCCCATTGCCGTAATTGCGTCACCAGGGCCGGATCGAAACGTGATTCGAGCTTGAGTGTTTCGCTGCTCTGGCCCCAGGTGCGTCCGAGTAGCCAGCGCGGGGCGCTGATCGCGGTCTGCGGCGACTGACCAAAGCCCACGGTACGGGTAAACACTGCGCTTTGCGTCTGCGGCTGGCCATCGCCGCCCATGGTGCCGTAGACCATGCTGCGGCCATCGGCCAGACGCGCCATGGCCGGGTTGAGGGTGTGAAACGGTTTGCGTCCGGGTCGCAGATTATTCAGCGCTGCTTCATCCAGGGCAAAGCTGCAGCCGCGGTTCTGCCAGTTGATGCCCGATTGCGTCAGCACCACACCAGCGCCGAACTCGTGATAGATGCTCTGGATGAAGGACACGGCACGCCCTTGGCCGTCGATCACCCCCATCCAGATGGTGTCACCCGGCCCCTTGCCACGGCCCCAGGGCGCAGCACGCTGGCGGTCGATGTTCGAGGCCATCTGCCGCAGATGCGACGGGTCGAGCAGTTGTTGCGGATCGATCTGCATATAGGCCGGGTCGGTGACATGGCGATCGCGCACGCGAAAGGCCTGCTTGGTGGCTTCGACGCATAGATGCACATACTCGGCACTGTCGGGCTTGAGTTGCTGCGATTGCAATGCATCCAGGATGCCGAGAATCATCAGCGACACCACGCCCTGGGTCGGTGGGGTCATGTTGTAGACCTCGCCGGCACTGTGCTGCAGTCGCAGCGGATCGCGCAGCTGCGCCCGATGGGCCTGCAGATCGGCCAGCGTCAGCGGACTGCCGATGGCCGCCAGATCAGTGGCGATGGAACGGGCCAGATCACCGCGGTAGTAATCGTCGCAGCCGGCTTCTGCAATCTGGCGCAGCGTGGCGGCGATACGCGCTTGCCGGAACAGGCTGCCGGTTTCGGGTACATCGCCATCGGGCAGAAAGCTCTGGGCAAAGCCGGGTTGCGGTTCCAGTTCGGCGCGCTTGTTGCGGGTGTTGACGGTCTGGCTGCGCGTGACCGGAATGCCCTGTTCGGCGTAGTGAATGGCATCGGCCAGCAGGCGTGAAAGCGGCAGCCGTCCGCCCAGCGATTGCTGCGACAGCTGTAGCGCCGCGCCCCAGCCAGAGATGGTGCCGGCCACCGTATTGGCCGCGATGCCACCGCGAAAGGGAATCGCGCTAGTGATGTCGCGCTCGCGATACCAGTCAATGGAGGCGGCCTGCGCTGCAGCGCCACAGGCATCGATGGCACCCGGCGCCTTGCCCGGCACCGACAGCAACCAGAACGAATCGCCACCGATGGAGTTCATATGCGGATAGACCACCGCAATGCAGGCCGCGGCGGCAATCATGGCCTCGATCGCGTTGCCGCCTTCGCGCAACACTGCCAGCGCCGACTGCGCTGCCAGGGCGTGTGGTGCTACCGCCATGCCCCGTGTACCGCGTACCGAATTGATCATGTGCCAGCGCCCCGGTCAGAAAGTGAAGGAGGCGAAATTCTACGCTGCCGGGTCACGCTACCGGTTCAATAAGTCTTGTATTGCAGATACTTGCCCGACATGACGATCTTCACCCGGTCGCCTTTTTCGTGTGGCAGCCGCGACATGTCCATGTCGAAATCGATGGCGCTCATGATGCCGTCGCCGTACTCCTCGTTGATCAGCGCCTTGAAGGTGGTGCCGTAGACGCTGACCAGTTCATAGAAGCGGTAGATCAGCGGATCGGTTGGCACTGCCGTGGGCAGCGAGCCCTTGTAGGGCACCTGTTGCAGCAGCATCACCGCCTCTTCCGGCAGATCGAACAGCGTGCCCAGGGCTTCGGCTTGTTTCCTGGTCATTTGCATCTGGCCCAGGCAGGCTGCAGTTGTCCACTCCTTGCTCTGGCCGACTTTCTTGGCAATGGCCGGCCAGGTGATGCCGAGCTTCATTTTGCGGAACACGATCAGGTCGGTGACGTCTTCACGCTTCATCGGTTTGGCCAGGGCGCTGGCGGCACGGCTGGGGGCAAAGCTGGTTTTTTTCATGTCGTCTCCATAGGTGGTGGGGCTTGGGGTGGCGCGGCTTGGGGTGGCGCAGCTTGGGGTGGTGCAGCGTGTTGCGGTGTGGTTCAGGCACTTGCGACGGCGGCTGTGCTTGCAGGCGTGTCGGCGATCAGTCCGGGTGACACCTGCAGCGGTTGGCCGGGGCGGGGCAATTCGCCGGATTGAATCTGGCGAGAGCGGTGCACCAGGAAATCCACCAGATGATTGCGGATGCGGTAGTACTGCGGATCGTGATGAATGCTGTGGCGGCTGCGCTGGCGCGGCATGCTGTTGTTGACGATTTCGGCAATCACCGCCTGCGGCCCGTTGGACATGAGCAGAATCTTGTCGGCCAGCAGGATGGCCTCGTCAACATCGTGCGTGATCATGAATACCGTCTGACGCGTGGCGGCGCAGATGCGCAGCAGCTCATCCTGGATCACGCCGCGGGTCAGCGCATCCAGTGCGCCGAAGGGCTCGTCCAGCAGCAGCATTTTCGGTTCGATGGCAAAGGCGCGCGCGATGCCGACGCGTTGCTTCATGCCGCCTGACAATGCCGAGGGCTTCTTGTGTTCGGCGCCGCGCAGTCCGACCAGGTCGATGTATTTCTGCACCTGCTGCGCCACTTGTGCCGGCTTCCATGCCGGCCAGCGTGAGCGCACCGCAAAGCCAATGTTGTCGGCCACGCTCATCCAGGGCATCAGCGCATGGCCCTGAAACACCACGCCGCGATCCAGCGAGGGGCCGTTGATCTCGCGCCCGTCCATGACCACGATGCCGGCGCTGGCCTGCTCCAGCCCGGCCAGCACGTTCAGGATGGTGGTCTTGCCGCAACCGGAGTGACCGATGATGCAGACGAATTCACCACGCTCGATGGTGAAGCTGACCTGCTCGAACACCGGCTTGGCGGCAGTGCTTGTACCGGTGCTGGTACCAGCACTGGCTGGGTAGGTCTTGGCCAGCTGTTGAATTTCAAGAAAGGCCATGGTCGGTTGTCCTGTCTTGATGGTTATAAAAATTTATCAATAAAATCAATAACTTATGGATTTCTCTCGGTCGGGTCCCGGGGTTGCCTTGCCCGGGGTTGCCTCGCTTGTGCGAGTGTTCATTCCACATAGGTCACCATGCGCTGCAGGCTGGCAAAGGCGAAGTCCAGCAGCATGCCGACCACGCCGATCATCAGGATGGCGAACAGCACGCTGGTGAGTGACAGGTTGTTCCATTCGTTCCAGACGAAGTAGCCGATGCCGGTGCCACCGACCAGCATCTCGGCCGCCACGATGACCAGCCAGGCAATGCCGATGGAGATGCGCATGCCGGTGAGGATGGTGGGCGCGGCCGCCGGCAGGATCACCAGGAAGGCTTTGCGCAGCGGTGACACTTCCAGTGTGCGCGCCACGTTCAGCCATTCGCGTCGTACCGCCCCGACGCCATAGGCGGTATTGATCAGCATCGGCCAGACCGAGCAGATGAAGATGACAAAAATGCCGGAGATGGAGGAATCCTTGATGGTGTAGAGCGCCAGCGGCATCCAGGCCAGCGGCGAGATCGGTTTCAGGATCTGGATGAAGGGGTTGAAGGCGCGCTGCCACAGCGGTGACATGCCGATCAGAAAGCCCAACGGCAGTGCGGTGAGCAAGGCCAGCACAAAGCCGATGCCGACGCGCCCCAGACTGTGGGCCATCTGGATGCCGATGCCCTTGTCGTTCGGTCCGCGGTCATAGAACGGATCGGACAGCTGGGCCACGATGGTCTGCCCGACCTGTGCCGGACTGGGAAAGCCATCGGTCTTCTTGGCACCCTGTCCCATCAGCCGGGCGTATTCGTCGCTGGCGTTGTTGCCAGCGACGTTCCCGGAACCCGTTGCAACGCTGGCCGGCTCCGGCGCGGGCAGGGTGGCGACATGCCAGGCCATCAGCAGTACCGCCAGAATCGCCAGCGACAGCAGGCCGGAGGCAAGCAGGTCGCGCAACTTGTTGCGTGAGAAGGGCATGAGAAGGGCTCCCGAAAAGGATGCTCAGGCCTGTTTGCGGATCTTGAAGCTGGACTGATAGGCCTCGGCCGCCGCGGGATCGAATTCCCGACCCATGACCTTGAACTTGCCGTAGCCGCTGGCGGGCGCCTTCATGTCCACTTCAGCCATGCGCTTGCGGGCATCGGTGACCAGGAACACCCGTTCTGCGATCTGGCGATAGTTCACATCACCCTTGATATAGCCCCAGCGCTTCATCTGGGTGAGTATCCACACCGCCATCGATTGCCAGGGGAAGGGATCGAAGTCGATGCGCTTGGCATCGGTTTTCACATTGCCCAACCCATCGGCATATTTGCCCGACAGCACTTGCTCCAGCACAGCGACCGGCTGGTTGAGGTAGTTGGCCGGTGCAATCACCTGGGCGATCAGCGAGCGATGCTTGTCTTCGCGCGCCATGGCTGCAGCACTGAGCACCGCGCGGTAGAGCGCAGCGAAGGTGTTGGGGTTTTCCTTGACGAAGGCCTCCGAGGTGCCAAAGGCGCAACAGGGGTGGCCGTCCCAGAGTTCCTTGGACATCAGATGAATGAAGCCGACTTCGTCGTATACCGCGCGCTGGTTGAAGGGGTCGGGGCCGAGGAAGCCATCGATATTGCCGGCACGCAGATTGGCCACCATCTCGGCCGGCGGCGTCACGCGGATCTGCACATCGGTGTCCGGGTCCAGTCCGTTTTCCGCCAGGTAGTAGCGCAGCAGAAAGTTGTGCATCGAGTATTCGAACGGCACAGCGAACTTGAAGCCCTTCCAGGTCTTGGGATCGCGCCGGTCTTTGTATTTGTTATGCAGTGTCAGCGCCTGACCATTGACATTCTGGATCGTGGCCACGCTCATCGGTTGTGCCACCGAGCCCAGTCCGAGGGAGATGGCAATCGGCATCGGCGACAGGAAGTGACTGGCGTCGTGCTCCTTGTTCAGCATCTTGTCGCGGATCAGGGCCCAGCCTGCGGTCTTGTTGAGGGTGACGTTGAGCCCCTGTTTTTTATAAAAGCCCAGCGGGTCGGCCATGATCAGCGGCGAGGCGCAGGTGATAGGGATGAAGCCGATCTTGAGATCCTTCTTCTCCAGCGCGCGCTTGTCCTGCGCCATCGCCTCGATGCTGCCCAGCGGCAGCAGGCTGCTGATCGCCGCCATGGCAGTGCTGCTGCCCACCGCATGCAAAAAGCGCCGACGGGTAGTGTCGTTGGGGAACAGCGCCCGCATCACGGCGGTTTCGACCACGCGCCGGTTGAGCGCGTCCTCGGAATCAAGTTTGTGATCGAGCGCGGTCGTTGTCCCTATTGAACTGGAAAGGGCGGCACTGGAAAGGGCGGCGCTTGACTGTGCGTGTTCTTCGGCGCTGCGATGCTGGCCGCAACTGCAACCGGCGCCGAGGCGAATGTTGGGATTGAACGGATTGCTGAATAGCGACATGGTGGCCCTTTGCGCGGAACAGGAACGGGAGAGATGCGACGCCGTCTCCGTATTGCATGGGTCGTGCCGAGTTCTGAACCGGGCGTGCACCAGCAGTGCGCCCAGCGTGCACACTTTTCTGCGCTCAGGCAGGTTGTTGTTTATGCAGCAGAAACTGCCTGACTGATCGATCTTGGTATGGCCGCCTCAGGCAGCGACGGTGCCTTGATGGTGCGCCGGCATGCGCGCACAAGGTGCGGCTCGTGCTGTATTGCGGTGCGAAACAGCCTGGTCGGCTTTAATGGAAGGCGTAACTGTCCATGGCCAGCGCGCCGTAGGTGTACTGATCGAATAGCAGTTGTCCTGCCTGTTGCGGATTGCCCGCACCGAGGGCGAAGAACAAGGGCAGAAAGTGTTCCGCGCTGGGATGGTTTTGCTGTGCGTACGGGGCTTGCGCGGCATAGTCGAGCAGGGCCGGGGTGTCGCCGCTGGCAACGCGCTGCCGCAGCCAGTGCGCAAAATCACTGACCCAGGCTGGTGGCGTTGCGTCGGGTTGCGCACGTTGCAAGGCGCGCAGGTTGTGAGTGGCGTTACCCGAGCCGATCAGCAGCACCCCCTGCTCGCGCAAGGGCCGCAGCAGTCGCCCTAGTTCGAGCGCAAGCGCGGGGCCAGCTGCCGTTTGCAAGCTGATCTGTATCACCGGAATATCGGCATTCGGGTACATCAGCATCAGCGGTGACCAAGCGCCATGGTCCAGGCCGCGCTGCGGGTCGGTCCGGGCGGCGATGCCAGCCTCGGCCAGCCGGGTCAGGATGTCTGTCACCAGCGTCGGGGCACCGGGTGCGGCATAGCGCATTTGATAC
>CAIPUP010000112.1 GCA_903868285.1 uncultured beta proteobacterium | reverse complement strand
TCCTCGACCGTGCGCGTCATCGGCCCGAGCGAGCCGTTCAGCGCGGGCCAGCCACCAAAAACACCGCTACGGCTGACCAGACCGGCGCTGGGCCGCATGCCCACGATGCCGTTCCAGGCGGCTGGCCGGCGTATCGAGGAAAAGCCTTCCTGCCCCAGCGCCACCGCAGCCAAGTTGGCCGAGATGGCTGCGCCCGACCCGCCCGATGATCCACCTGCGGTGCGGGTGGTGTCGTAGACGTTGCTGGTGGAACCGAACAGCGAACCATGCGTGTCGCCCGCACCGCACTCCCCCAGCGTGGTCTTGCCCAGAAACAAGGCACCGGCAGCCCGCAGGCGTGCGATGGCAAACGCATCACGCTGCGGCTGGAAGTCCTTGAACAGCACCGAGCCCATGGTGGTGGGCATGCCCAGCACGTCGCCCTGATCCTTGATCAGCACCGGAATGCCATGCATCGGGCCGCTCAGCTGGCCGCTGCGCTGCAATGCTTCATCGCAGGCACGGGCCTGGGCGAGTATTTCCGGATTGACGGTGATGATGGCGTTGATCTTCGGGCCGGCCCGGTCCAGCGCTTCGATACGATCCAGATACCACTGCACCAGCTGCACTGCGGTGAGGGAGTGATCGCGATAGCGACGATGAATTTCGGCGATGGTGATTTCGTTCAACGCGTCCAGCTGCATGGTCATTTCCGTTCAGGCTGCAACGGCACGGGCTTGCCCGGCGCGTGACAACTGCTTCTCGACCCGGGGCATCACTTCCTGTCCGAACAATCCGATCGAGCTCAGCATCTCCTCGCGGGTGAGATTGCCAAAGGCCAGCTGCCCGACAAAATAGTTGGTGCCGGCCTGCAGTGTCTGATCGACGATGTAGTCGGCCACCATGTCGGGTGTGCCGGCAATTGCCCTGCCCTCCTCGACCATGCCATCGAACGACTCCGGCCGATGGTGGAAATGCGAAAACCCCAGTCGCGACGACAAATAGGTGAAGCTGTCGTACCAGCACTTGTAGGCACGCTGCGCTGCGGCGCGCGCCAGGGACGCATCGGCATTCACCACCACGAAACGCCCGATACCCATGCGCGGCAAGGGCGCATCGCCATGCTGTTCTTTCCAGGTGGCCTTGAAGACATCGGTGCAGGCGCGTGTTTCGGCTGCAGTATTGAGATTGAGGGTGTTCATGCCGCGCAGTGCCGCCTTCCTGGCACTGGGTGGCGTGTGCTGGCCGTACCACAGCGGTGGATGCGGGGTCTGGAAGGTCGGTATGGTCAGCGGCAGCTCCTCCTGCGAGCCATCCTGTCGCCCCACCGTGACCTTGCCGCGGGTCAGTCCGTCGGTCACGTAGTTCATCAGGTTCTGATATTTCTCGTCAGCGGTTTTCGGATCGACGCCAAAGAATTCGATCTCGGCCGCGACAGCACCGCGTCCAAAGCCCATTTCCAGCCGGCCCTCGCTCATCTGGTCGAGCATGGCAATTTCTTCCAGCAAGCGCAGCGGATGGTAGAGCGGTGCGGCAAAAATCATCGGCCCGAATCGCAGGCGTCGGGTGCGCTGCGCCACCGCGGACAAAAACAGATTGGGCGACGGTGCCATGCCCAGCGTGGTGAGATGATGCTCGGCGATGTGATAGCTGTCGATACCGGCCTGCTCACAGGCTTCGATGAAATCCAGCCGGTTACGGTAATGGGTCGAGACCGAGGTATCGCCAAGGTCCAGATGATCAAAGATGCCGTATTGCATGTTGTTTCCTCAAATGATGACTGCCGCGATGACTCAACAAAATGCCACGCGGCCAAACTGAAAGACTAATCCGGCTTGATATTCGCCTTGACCGCCAGGGCCGACCATTTTTCAAACTCGCTGCCAATCAGCTTGCCGAAGTCTGCCGAGCTGGTGATGTAGGGCGATGAGCCCAGCTTGGCCAGCGCCTCCTTCATCTCGGGTGTACGCAGAATTTTCTGCGATTCATTGCCCAGCAACTCCACCACCGCACGCGGGGTCGCCGCTGGTGCCACGATGCCGATCCAGAACAAGGCCTCGAAGCCGGGGTAGCCCGATTCGGCAATGGTGGGAATGGCAGGCGCCAGCGCATCGCGCTGCAGGCCGGTGACGGCAATCAGGCGCAGCTTGCCGCTCTTGAATACCGAGAGCGAGGTCGACATCGGATTGAACAGGTATTGCACCTCGCCTGACATCGCCGCCACCACCGACGGCGCACCGCCCTTGTAGGGAATATGCGTGGTGTCGACCCCGGCCACCTGCCGGAACATTTCCGATACCAGATGGGTTTGCGTGCCGTTACCGGGCGTTCCGAAATTCATCTTGCCGGGATTGGCCTTGAGGTAGGCCACCAGCTCGCGCACATTGCTGGCCGGCACGGCCGGGTTCACCAGCAAGGCCAGGGTTTCCAGCGACACGGCGCTCACCGGCACGAACGACTTCACCGGGTGATAGGCCACCTTGGAATACAGCGCAGGCGCCACGGCCAGCGTGCTGGTGCTGCCAAACAGCAAGGTATGGCCATCGGCAGGCGCAGTGGCGACATGCTCGGCCGCAATCGTTCCGCCAGCACCGAGCCGGTTGTCCACCACGAATTGCTGCTTCAGTGCCTTGGATAATTCCTGCGACATGATGCGACCGATCACATCCACAGGACCACCGGCCGCAAACGGCACCACCATGCGCACCGGCCGATCGGGAAATGTCTGCGCCTGCGCCAAAGACGCCAACGACCAACCCATGCAGCCCAACACCAGCCAACACCAGCGCAACCCAGTACTGTGCATATCGCAACCTCCTCCGAAACCGCTTAATGCAAGAATACGCGGATCAGCGTTAAAAAAACGGCCCGCCAAGCGCAGCACCATACCCACCCTGACCCGCACCGCCATCGCACACACCCGACATGCCTTCATCCTCCACCCGCTACCTGCTCAATCTTGGGCATGCCATCGACCATATGTTTTTGCTGATCTTCGCCGTGGCTGTCACCAGTATCGCGCTGGATTTTGGCATTGCCCGCTGGGAGGACCTCATGCCCTACAGCGTGGCGGCATTCTTTTTCTATGGCGTTGGCTCGCTGCCAGCCGGACGGCTGGGCGATCGCTGGGGTCGCCGTCCGATGATGCTGGTGTTCTTTTTTGGCATGGGTGCGGCTGCACTGCTGGTGAGCCAGACCAACACGCCGCTGCAACTGGCGATGGCACTGTCTGTTCTGGGCTGCTTTGCTTCCATCTACCATCCGGTTGGCATCCCGATGCTGGTGCAACATGCCAGCCGGCCTGGCTGGACCATCGGCGTCAATGGCCTGTGCGGCAATCTCGGTGTCGCACTCTCGGCCATCGTCACCGGCTTTCTGATCAAACATGACGGCTGGCGTGCTGCTTTTATCTGGCCTGG
>CAIPUP010000111.1 GCA_903868285.1 uncultured beta proteobacterium | reverse complement strand
TGCGGGTCTTGATCGCCGGCTGCATCTTGCTAGCTTGGATCATGTACCGTGGTCAACATCTGCGCTTACGTCAACATGCATTGCTGTATCTCAAGCTCGGTGCGTTGAATTCCGCGTTCCCCTTCATGCTGGTTGCGTGGGGAGAAATCGAGTTATCCGCATCGCTTTCGGCGATTCTGATTGCCACCACGCCATTGTTCACCGCCGTATTGGTATCGTCGCAATCGGGTGGGGCCTTGGGATGGGCGCGAGGCACAGGGTTGATCCTGGGTCTGTGCGGTGTAATCGTACTGACGGGCGGTGTGGTGACGCTTGCCGTAACACCAAATTATCTTTTTGCGGTATTGGCCCTACTTGCGGCGGCGCTCTGTTACGCCTTGGCCGCAATCTACACAGCGCGCATGAGTCAGGGTATCCCACCATTGCAATTGGCAACAGGAAGTCAGTTCGGTGCGGCGCTGATTTTGGCTGCTTTATTGCCCTGGGCTCAAACCCCGCTAGTACCGAATGGGGCTGTTGTGCTGGCGGTGTTTGCCTTGGCAATGTTTTCTAGTGCCGCAGCGTTCTTGCTCTACTTTCATCTTATTCAGGAGGCAGGGTCAGTAGCCACCACTACCGTCAACTTTCTCTCCCCGCTATTTGGGGTGATCGGTGGACACTTATGGCTGCATGAGGCATTGACTCCCGGGATGTTGCTCGGGGCAGCGTTGGTCCTCGGTGGGTCGTATCTAGTGCTGAGGCGTCCAAGGTTCGAGTGAGCCATTGGCGGGAGTTGCCGCGCAGTAGGGGGGGGCTCTGCTGTGCGCCCTAAAATGGGCGTTACTGATAGTTGACCTAGCAGCCAAAAACACAGTAGAATCGCGATCCTTCAACTTTCTTGCGACCCGACGCGCTGTCATGCCGGTTCGCCGTAGACTCATCTTTGGAACCGGATTCATGCCAACTATCAGCCAGTTAGTACGTAAGCCGCGCGAACGCGAAGCGACCAAAAGCAAGGTGCCGGCCTTAGCTGGATCGCCGCAAAAGCGGGGTGTCTGCACCCGCGTGTACACCACCACCCCCAAAAAGCCGAACTCGGCGTTGCGTAAGGTTGCGAAGGTGCGCCTGACCAATGGTTTCGAAGTGATTAGCTACATTGGCGGCGAGGGTCACAACCTGCAGGAGCACTCGGTCGTGCTTATCCGTGGTGGGCGCGTGAAGGATCTCCCGGGTGTGCGCTACCACATTGTTCGCGGCAGCTTGGATACGCAAGGCGTGAAGGACCGTAAGCAGTCACGTTCTAAGTACGGTGCTAAGCGTCCCAAAGCCGCCTGAATCTAGTATTTTTCCGAGGTGTTGCTGTGAATTCGAAATAGCAACGCAGCCTCATAACTCTGAGCAAGAGAGTAGTCATGCCAAGACGCAGAGAAGTACCGAAACGCGAAATTCTTCCGGATCCCAAGTACGGGAATTCCGAAGTGGCGAAGTTTGTCAACGTTCTCATGACGCGCGGAAAAAAGTCTGTCGCAGAGCGGATCGTCTATGGCGCCTTTGGAATCATTCAAACCAAGGCGGGCAAGGATCCCCTCGAGGTGTTTACGCTTGCTGTACAGAACGTCAAGCCGGTGGTCGAAGTCAAGAGCCGCCGTGTCGGTGGCGCTAACTACCAGGTGCCGGTTGAGGTGCGTCCAGTCCGTCGCGTGGCTTTGTCCATGCGCTGGTTGCGCGAGGCAGCGCTCAAGCGGGGCGAGAAGTCGATGGACGCTCGGTTGGCCGGAGAGCTGATCGAAGCTGCTGATGGCAAGGGTGGTGCGATGAAGCGCCGTGATGAAGTACACAGAATGGCTGATGCCAATAAGGCTTTTGCCCACTACCGTTTCTAGTCGAAAAGTAAGGACCATCCACATAAATTATGTGGATCGGCTAACACCTAATTTAATCTCTGACTGCCTGCTTGCTGCACCGCTGGTGATGCAGCGCAGAAGTTTGGAAAAGGCTCTGGAAAGTTATGGCTCGCAAGACTCCTATCGAGCGTTACCGGAACATCGGAATTTCCGCCCATATTGACGCGGGCAAAACTACGACTACCGAACGCATTCTGTTCTACACCGGCGTCTCTCATAAGATGGGTGAGGTGCATGATGGCGCTACCGTGATGGACTGGATGGAGCAGGAGCGTGAACGTGGTATCACGATCACCTCGGCTGCCACGACATGCTTCTGGAAGGGGATGGACGGCAACTTCCCCGAGCACCGTATCAATATCATTGACACCCCTGGTCACGTTGACTTCACCATCGAGGTGGAACGATCCATGCGCGTCTTGGATGGCGCTTGCATGGTCTATTGCGCCGTGGGTGGGGTGCAGCCGCAGTCCGAAACCGTTTGGCGTCAGGCCACTAAGTACCGTGTCCCACGCTTGGCATTCGTGAACAAGATGGACCGCACGGGGGCCAACTTTTTCAAGGTTTATGACCAGATGCGGTCGCGTTTGCGAGCGAATCCAGTGCCGTTGCAAATCCCGATCGGTGCGGAGGACAAATTCGAAGGCGTGGTGGATCTGATCCGGATGAAGGGCATATTCTGGGACGACGCCTCACAGGGCATGAAGTTTGAACTCCGGGACATTCCGGCGGACTTGCTTGAGGAAGCGAAATCCTGGCGAGAAAAAATGCTAGAGGCGGCAGCCGAGGCAGATGAAGAGCTTATGAACAAGTACCTCGAAGAGGGCGACCTCTCGGTTGAGGACATCAAGCGTGGTATTCGTCTGCGTACGATCGCCAGTGAAATTGTGCCGATGCTTTGCGGTTCAGCCTTTAAGAATAAAGGCGTGCAGGCCATGCTGGACGCGGTCATTGAGTTTATGCCCGCCCCAGTCGACATTCCTCCGGTCAAAGGTGAATTGGAGAATGGCGAAGAGGGTCATCGCAAGGCGAACGACGACGAGCCTTTTGCGGCGCTCGCGTTCAAAATCATGACGGATCCCTATGTCGGTCAACTGACTTTTTTCCGCGTCTACTCAGGGGTTGTGAATACTGGCGATACCATTTACAACTCTGTCAAGGGTCGTAAGGAACGTCTCGGTCGCATTCTTCAGATGCATGCTAATCAGCGTGAAGAGCTCAAAGAAGTCCGCGCTGGCGACATTGCTGCTGGCGTAGGCCTGAAGGATGTAACCACCGGTGAAACCATCTGCGATCCGGAAAAGGTGATCATCCTTGAGCGCATGGTATTCCCCGATCCGGTTATTCACGTTGCGGTAGAGCCAAAAACCAAGAGCGATCAGGAAAAAATGGGCCTAGCGCTCAATCGTTTGGCTCAGGAAGATCCTTCGTTCCGCGTGCGCACAGATGAAGAGTCGGGCCAGACCATCATTTCCGGCATGGGTGAATTGCACCTGGAAATTCTGGTGGATCGCATGAAGCGTGAATTCAGTGTCGAGGCGAATGTCGGTGCTCCGCAGGTGGCCTACCGTGAAACCATCAAGCGCAGCTGCGACGAAATCGAAGGCAAGTTCATCAAGCAGTCGGGTGGTCGCGGTCAATACGGCCATGTATGGTTGAAGATTCAGCCGCAGGAGGCTGGCAAGGGTTTTGAGTTCGTCGATGCCATCAAGGGTGGAACGGTGCCGAGGGAGTACATACCCGCAGTGCAAAAGGGTGTGGTTGAAGCGCTGCAAGATGGCGTCCTGGCTGGTTTCCCCGTTGTGGACGTCAAGGTGACTTTGTTTGATGGCTCCTACCACGATGTTGACTCGAACGAAAATGCCTTCAAGATGGCATCCATCTTTGCGTTCAAGGACGGTGCGCGCAAGGCTGCACCGATTCTGCTGGAGCCCATGATGGCAGTGGAAGTGGAAGTCGCCGAAGACAAGATGGGCGATGTAATGGGTGATCTTTCTTCCCGTCGTGGCGTTATTCAGGGTATGGATGATTTCCCTGGTGGGAAGACCATCAAGGCCGAGGTTCCTCTGGCCGAGATGTTTGGTTACTCGACCACGCTGCGTTCTCTGACGCAAGGGCGTGCTACCTACACGATGGAATTCAAGCACTATTCCGAGGCGCCGAAGACAGTGGCTGATGCAATCATCAGCAAGCACACTGGCAAAGACGACAAGAAGTAAGCGATCGACTGAACAAGCAGGGAGTTGACATGGCAAAAGGCAAATTTGAGCGTACCAAGCCGCACGTGAACGTGGGGACGATTGGTCACGTGGATCACGGTAAGACGACGCTGACGGCGGCGTTGACGATGGTGTTGGCGAAGAAGTTTGGTGGAGAGGCCAAGGGCTACGACCAGATTGACTCGGCGCCGGAGGAGAAGGCGCGTGGAATTACGATTAACACGGCGCACGTAGAGTACGAGACGGCCAACCGTCACTATGCGCACGTGGACTGTCCTGGTCACGCTGACTATGTGAAGAACATGATCACGGGTGCGGCGCAGATGGATGGTGCGATTTTGGTGGTATCGGCGGCTGATGGTCCGATGCCGCAGACCCGCGAGCACATTCTGCTGGCGCGTCAGGTGGGTGTTCCGTACATCATTGTGTTCATGAACAAAGCTGACATGGTGGATGACAAGGAGCTGCTGGACCTGGTGGAGATGGAGGTTCGCGAGCTGTTGTCCAAGTATGAGTTTCCTGGTGATGACACGCCGATCGTGATTGGCTCGGCGCTCAAGGCGCTCGAGGGAGATACCTCGGACATGGGCGAGGGTGCGATTTTCAAGCTGGCTGAGGCGCTGGACACCTATATTCCGCAGCCCGAGCGTGCGATTGACGGTGCGTTCCTGATGCCGGTAGAGGATGTGTTCTCGATCTCGGGTCGTGGCACGGTGGTGACGGGTCGGGTCGAGCGTGGTGTGGTCAAGGTGGGTGAGGAGATCGAGATTGTGGGTCTGAAGCCCACGCTCAAGACGGTGTGTACGGGCGTTGAGATGTTCAGGAAGTTGCTGGACCAGGGTCAGGCGGGTGACAACGTGGGTATTTTGCTGCGTGGAACCAAGCGAGAAGAAGTCGAGCGGGGTCAGGTGCTGGCCAAGCCGGGTTCGATCAACCCGCACACCAAGTTTGAGTGTGAGGTGTATGTGCTGTCCAAGGAAGAGGGTGGACGTCACACGCCGTTTTTCAACAACTACCGGCCGCAGTTTTATTTCCGCACGACGGACGTGACGGGTTCGGTGGAGTTGCCCGAGGGCACCGAGATGGTGATGCCTGGAGACAACATCAAGATGGTGGTGACGCTGATTGCGCC
>CAIPUP010000110.1 GCA_903868285.1 uncultured beta proteobacterium | reverse complement strand
GGTCTGTGCGTGGTGTCGTGCAAGGACGAACACGTTGGCAGCACCTATGCGCCGTGGAGTGCGCCGCAACCCGAGACCGGGCATTTCTGGGTCAACATCAAGGCCATCGAACGTGGTGTGCAGCCGCGGGTGCAGATGAACTATCTGCCGATGCTGTGTCAGCACTGCGAAGACGCGCCCTGCATGAAGGTGTGTGATGACGATGCCATTCAGCGTCGTGATGATGGGCTGGTGTGGATTGACGCCGAGCGTTGCAGCGGTTGCGGGCTATGCGCGCCGGCCTGTCCGTACGACGTGATTTTCAAGAACGAGCAACTGGGCATCGCACAAAAGTGCAATGCCTGCGCCCATCGGGTCGATGCGGGCGAGCTGCCGCGCTGTGTCGAGGTTTGCCCGCATGAGGCAATCCTGTTCGGCGACGAGGACAGCGCGCCGATACAGGAAGCGCAGCGCAGCGGCAGCGAGGTGCTGCATCCCGAGTACCAGACCGCGCCGCGCGTGCTGTGGAAGGGCCTGCCCAAGCCCTGGATCGCCGGTACCCTGGTCGATCCGCAGAGTGACGACTGCCTGGACGGTGTCACGGTGCAGGTGCGCAACCTGTTCGACGACAGCACCCAGCAGGTGCGCAGTGACAGCTTCGGTGACTTCCGACTCAGCAACCTGCAATCTGATGCTAAGTATTTGATTATTATGGAAAAATCAGGTTACCGGTCGGAGCGTCGGGTGGTCACCACGGCGGGCGATCAGGACCTGGGCAGCGTCAGCCTGCAGCGCCTGGGCTAGGCAGCGCTAGTTCGACACCGGCGGGCACCAGCAATCCGGGCGCAGTCGGAACACCTTCTGCGCGGTCTGCCCCAGCATGCCGCGCCGCTGCGCATCGCGCAGATAGGCACCTTCGATCACCTGGCGTGGGCGTGGATCGCCAATGGTGAAGGGCATGTCCGAGCCCAGCATGACGTGATCGGGCGCGGCCTTGCTGGCCAGCAGTTGCAACAGCTCCGGGTCGAAAATACAGGCATCGAAATACAGCGCCTTGAAGCCCTGAATCGGATCGGCCATGTTGCCGAAGTGCTGGTGATTGCGAGACAACCGCCCCAGCGCATAGGGCAGAGCCGCCCCGCCATGCGCCAGCACCAGCTTCACGCCCGGATACTTCAGCAGATGACCGGAGTAGAGCAGGCGGGTCACCGCAATCGACGTTTCAGCCACCCGGCTGATGGCATTGACCATCTCGTAATCCAGCACCCGTGGGTCGCCGCAGACATACATCGGATGCAAAAAGATGCCGGCCTGTAGTCGCGAAGCGGCTTCCCAGAACGGATCGAGTGCCGGGTCATCCAGCATGCCGCCGTTCACGCCCTTGGGCAGGGTGCCGATCATGGCCCCGGCAAAGCCTTGCGCCAGGCAGTCCTCCAGCATCTCGGCGGCCAGCTGACCATCTTGCAGCGGCAGCGTCGCCAGGGGTGAAAAGCGTGGCTCGTTGCGCAGCGCCTCCTGCATGCAGTCGTTGATCAGCCGGCTCCAGGCCTGCCCCTGGCGCGCTTGCAGTTCGTAGCCCTCGATGTCGGTCCACAGGCCCAGCAGCTGATGATCAATGCCAGCTTCATCCATCCAGGCGCGCCGGTCATCGAGATCAGCCACTTTGGGATTGAGCGGCCGGGTGGCGTCGCCGCCGGGAAACTGGAAGCTCGGATTGCGGCTGTCGCCGGTCATGCGCACATCCGGAAAGCTGGCGTGGTGCGCCGCGAAGCGCTCGATCAGCAGACGCGGCACAAAGTGGGCGTGGACATCGACGGTAATGGGCTTCATGCAGGCTCCGCGTTATTCAGGTGTTGGACTTCAGCGAGGGTTTTGCTTGGGTTGGCGCAAGGCTGGCCAGCGCGACAGCAGCAGCGCCAGCATGATCACCAGCCCGCCCAGCAACTGCCACAGACCGAGCGTCTGTCCCAGCAGCCACCAGCCGAGAATCGCGGCGACGATGGGTTCGACATTCATGATCAATGCCGCCTGCAGTGATCCGAGGCGCGACACCGACAACAGAATGCCAATGAGCGCGAAGCAGAAGATGCCGGCACACACCGCCATGGCAATCCAGCCGATGTCGTCCTGCGGCCATTGCGGCGCTTCATGCCAGCCCAGCAGCAGGCTGTAGGTGAGGGTCGCACCCCACAGCATGTGAACGATGCGGGGCTTGCTGTCGCCCGCCTGAAAAAGCTTTGAAATCAATAACATACTGATGGCCATGATGGCTGCGGCGGCAAGCACCAGCAACAGGCCGTGGGCGTTGCCGGCGGCCACATCGCCGCCGAGGGCCAGCGCCAGTCCGGCGAAGGCCAGCAACAGCGCCAGCAGCACATAACGGTCGGGGCGCTGTTGACCGCTGGCCCAGCCCAGCAAGGCGGTGAGCAGCGGGTAGGTATAGAAGGCCAGGATGGCCAGCGCTACGGGCAGATGCTCGAACGAGAGGTAAAGACACCAGGAATAGATGGCCTGACCCGCGCCCAGACCCCAGGCGATCAGTGCCTGACGCAAGGGTATGCGCAGTGGTTCACGCAGCCACAGCATCAGCAGCGAGAACGCCAGGGTGGCGGCGTACTGGCGTGTGGCGGCCATGGTGAGCGGGCTGGTGCCGTGCAGCATGCTCAGCCGTGCCGTGGTGGCGGTGCTGGCATAGGCGATCGGCACCCACAACGCCACCAGCATGGCCAGCCAGCCGAGTGCTTGGTCGTTTGTCGCGGCGGCAGGGGCAGTTTCGGGTTTGTTCATGCCTGGGGAAGTACTTGGGGAAGGTACTTGGGGAAGGTACTTGGGGAAGGTACTTGGGTGACAGACCTAGGGCGTCAACCCCAGGGACTTGGCGTCGCGCCCCCAGCGCTCGATCTCCGATTGCAAAAAGCGCGCACTCTCGGTCGGCGTGGCGGCAAAGGTTTCGATGCCCAGATCGAGCATGCGCTGATGAAAATCGCCGCGTCGCGTCGCGGCGGCAACGTCCTGATAAATGCGCTCGACCAGTGCAGTCGGTGTTTGCGCAGGCGCCAGCAGCATCCACCATTCCACCATTTCGAAGCCGGGCAGCCCGGATTCGGCAAAGGTCGGTGCTTCCGGATTGGTTGGGAAACGCTTGGCACTGCTGACGCCGATGATCTTCAGGCGTCCGCTGCTGATGTGTTGCTGAAAGCCCGTCGGGGTGGCCATCATCAGGCTGATCTGCCCGCCCAGCAGGGCCGCAGTGGCTTGCGAGCCGCCCTTGAACGGAATATGAATCAGGTCGATGCCCAGCGCGCGCTTGAGTGCTTCACCGGCGCGATGACCATTGGAATTGACGCTCGGACTGCCATAGGAAAATTTGCCCGGATTGGCGCGTGCCAGGGCGGCGAAATCGGCCGGACGCGAGGCGCCAAAATCGGCCCGCGCCACCAGTACCGCCGGGGCCGAGCCGATATGCGTCACGGCACGCAGATCGCGCCGTATGTCGTAGGGAAGATCGTTGCGCAGGGCCGAGGTGACCACGAAGGAGCTGGCCAGCAATCCCATGACATGCGCATCCGGCGTCGAGCGCACCACGCTCTCGGTGGCGATGACCGCCGCGCCGCCGGTTTTGTTCTCGACCAGAATCTGTTCGCCCCAGAGACTTTGCAGCCGCTCAGCCAGCAGCCGCGCCATGATGTCCGAGGCACCACCCGCTGCGGTGGAGACGATGAAACGTACCGGCCGCTGCGGCCAGCGTGCTGCGTTGTCGGCGGCTTGCAGGCCGCTCATGCCTGACAGCAGAACCAGCAGGCTGATTGCAAGATGCTGTGTCACAGAACGGTGTCGCGATGGGGTTGGGCTGAAAACCATGAAATCTCAATCAACGTGAATGGGCAAAAATTGAACGCGCCACAAAACTTATGCGGCGGACACGGGACGGACTGCGCCTTTGGGTGAAAATGCGGCGCGAACGGGGGCGGATATTACGGCATCGCAGAGTCCCGAAAGACTTCTGCGTTCTGCGCCCCAGCCAGTTTGGGAAACACGGGAAAGGTCACAGCATGAAAATCATGATCATTGGTGCCGGTATCGGCGGACTGACGACGGCACTGGCACTGCACAAGGCCGGCCATCAGGTCGAGGTATTCGAGCAGGTGCCAGAAATCAAGGCGCTGGGGGTTGGTATCAATCTGCTGCCGCATGCAGTGGGGGTGTTGTCATCGTTCGGCCTGGCACCGGAACTGGCGCGGGTGGCGATCGAGGCCCAGGAATATGTATTCATGAACCGCCATGGTCAGGAAATTCTGGCCGATGCGCGCGGCTCGACGGCCGGTTATGCCTTTCCGCAATATTCGATTCATCGTGGTGACCTGCAAATGATTCTGCTGGCGGCGGCGCAGCAGGCGCTGGGTGCAGAACAGATTCGCGTGGGGCACAAGCTGGCCTCGTTCACGCAGGATGAACGCGGCGTCGATGCGCTGTTCACTGACCGTGCCGGTAATGAGCGCGGACGCTTTCATGCCGACATCATGATTGCCTCGGATGGCATTCATTCGGTGGTGCGTTCGCATTACTACCCGGACGAAGGGATGCCGCTATGGAATGGCACCATCATGTGGCGCGGCACCACCGTGGGCAAGCCGTTCCTGACGGGTGGCAGCGTGGTCAAGGCCGGTTGGACTTCACAGAAATTCATCGTCTATCCGATCTCCAGGCAGCATGCCGACCGCGGCGAAGCGCTGATCAACTGGATCGCCGATCTGCATTTCGACAACACCAATCTGATGGAGCGCGAAGACTGGAACCGGCCGGGCAAGATAGAAGATTTTCTGCCGGCTTTCGAGTCCTGGAAGTTTCCCTGGCTGGATGTTCCCGAGGTGATCCGCAATGCCCAGTCGGTCTTCGAGTTCCCGATGGTGGACCGCGATCCGGTGGCGCAATGGAGTTTTGGTCGTGTGGTCTTGCTGGGTGATGCAGCGCATCCGATGTATCCGATCAGCTCCAATGGCGCGACCCAGGCCATCATCGATGCCCAGGCCATCACCGAGTCGCTGGCCAGCATTGCCGACCCGGTCGCCGCGCTGAAGGATTTTCAGGACAAGCGCTTGCCGGTGGCATCGCAGATCGTGCGCATGAATCGCCAGGAGGGGCCGGACGTCATTCTCGATATCGTGAATGAACGGGCACCCGATGGCTTCAAGCATATTGACGATGTCATCGCACGCGAGGAGTTGCTGTCTATTGTTGGTGGCTACAAGAAAGCGGCTGGTCATCAGCAGCGCAGTGCGGCCTAGCTGCGTCGAGTTTGATTCGTAGTATCGTTTATGCAGATTCATTACTAAAAGGGAGCTCGAAATGAACTTCAGATTCTGTAGCGCTGCACTGCTATGCCTGTTCGGAATTTCGGCCCAGGCGGTTTCCCCCGAGCCGGCACCACTGGCACAAAAGGAACAACTCACCATTGGTTACATCAAGGTCGGTCATCTGGCACCGATGCTGATGGTCGAGGACACGCTCAAGCGCATGAATGTCGAAGTCAAACGGGCCGAGTTCGTGCGCTATGCCGATGCCCGCACCGCACTCCTCTCCGGCTCGGTCGATATTTCGGCGGTTGGACCTGGTGATCTGGCGATTGCCGCCTCGCAAGGCAGTCGCAATCTGGTCGGCTTGACCGGTGTGGCCGGTTCGCCCAAATACCTGGTGGTGCGCAAGGGCGTGCCGATCAATGAATGGAAAGACATTGCTGGCAAAAAAATCGGTATCGCACCCGGGTCGGCGGTGTGGTTTCAGTGGGCCATGACCCTGGTCGAGAACAATATTCCCTACAACACGTTTTCAGCGGTGAATGTGCAGGGTGGCGGTACGGCTTTTGTGCAGGCACTCAAGCGTGGTGATGTGGATGCGATCGTGCTGTGGGAGCCGTTCGAGTCGCAACTGGTGGCGGATGATTCGGCTTACTTTGCGCGCAAGCTCGAATACAGTCAGTCCAAATCGGTGGGCGCGGAGCTCGGCATGCTGGCGGCATCGCGCGAAGCGCTGACCAAGAAGCGCGAAGCCGTGCGCCGCTTCCTGTGGGCATACCTCAAGGCGGAAGAGGACATGATCAAAAATCCGGCGCTGTTTGCCGATGCCTACGCCAAGTACACCGGTTTGCCGATTGAAGTGACGCGCGAATCCTCCAAGATCATCAAGCTTGGCGGGGTGATCAACCTGGATCAGATCAAGCGTCAGGCTGATGCCGCGTTCAAGCAGGGCGTGATTCAGAAGGATGTATCCGCCGAGCTGGCAGCGCTGTACGACGACTCGCTGGCGCGTGAAATTCGTCGCTGATCCTTGCGGCGGCTTGGCACTAGCGCGTAGACCTACATGATGGATAGCTTGCTCATGCTTGCGCGCCGTCTTGGTCTGGGCGTAGTGCTGCCCTTGCTGATATTGCTGATCTGGCAGTGGGGCGGTTCGCAGCCGGACATGGCTGGTGTATTGCCCACGCCGCTGGCGGTATTGCATGCCTGGGAGCGCTGGATGTTCGGCAGTGCGGGCATGGGGCTCAACCCCTATCTCGGTACCTGGTTCTCCAACGTCGAATACTCGGCCATGCGGGTCGGCCAGGGCTTTGTGCTGGCGGCCTTGATTGCCGTGCCCTTGGGGCTGTTGATCGGCTGGAGCCGCATCATGTCCTCGCTGTTCGATCCGATGATCCAGGGCTTACGCCCCATTCCTATTACGGCCTGGCTGCCGTTCTCCATTGCCTTGTTTGGCATTCGCGATCTGGGGTCGATCTTTCTGATCTTCCTCGGAGGTTTTTACGCCATCGTGGTCAATACCACCCAGGGCGCACGTGATGTCGACCGCAATCTGGTCCGGGCTGCGCTGATGATGGGTGCTTCCCGGCTGCAGTTGTTGTGGCGTGTGGTGTTGCCCGCGGCCATGCCTTCGATCTTCACTGGCTTGCGCATTGGCCTTGGCATCGCCTGGACGGCCGTGATTGTGTCCGAGATGGTGGCAGTCAAGTCCGGGCTGGGCTATGTGCTGTGGGATGCCTACTACGTCGGCCGGATGGATATCGTCATTGCCGATATGGTGTCCATCGGACTGATGGGTTACCTCAGTGATCGCATCATCGTGCTGGTCGAGCAACGCGTCCTGAACTGGCGCCGTTTGCAGAGTCACTGAGAACGAACCTGCCATGTCCCATATCCAGATTTCCGCACTTGACATGATTTATCCGGGCAAGACTGCCGCGCAGACGGTGCAGGCGCTCAAAGGTATTGATCTGCAAATCGAGGCCGGAGAGTTTGTTGCGCTGCTGGGACCGTCGGGTTGCGGTAAATCGACCTTGCTCAATCTCATCGCCGGATTTGAGCAACCGAGTGCTGGCGCCTTGCTGGTGAACGGCGAGCCCATCTCCCGGCCGGGCCCGGAGCGCGGTGTGGTGTTTCAGGAAGCGGCGCTGATGCCCTGGCTCAATGTTTGGGACAATGTGGTGTTCGGCCCCAGGGTGCAGGGCATGAAGCCTGCGGATTATGAGCCGCGGGCAGAGGAGATGCTGCGCCTGGTGGGGCTGAGTGAATTCAGAAACCATTTGCCAGTGCAACTCTCGGGCGGCATGCGCCAGCGCGTTGGCATCGCGCGGGTGCTGACGCTGGGCTCAAAGGTGTTGTTGATGGATGAGCCCTTTGGTGCGCTCGATGCCCAGACGCGCCTCACCATGCAGGAGCTGTTGCTCAAGGTGTGGCAGCAACTCAAACCGACAATATTGTTTATCACGCACGACATCGACGAGGCGCTGTTTCTGGCTGACAAGGTGCATGTGATGTCAGCCCGGCCAGGCCGGATTCAGCAGCAGTTCAGCGTGCCACTGGCCCGGCCGCGCGCCATCGAGGTCACTACCTCGGACAGCTTCAACGCCATGAAGCGCGAAATCCTGCACTGCATCCGCCACTGACAGCGTCCATTGCCGGGCAGGCTTTACCGGCAGTGGACACTGGTGGCGCTTGGATCGGTACCTTTTACTTGCGTTGTAGCGAAGGCAACAGCTTCAGCGCGTTATCGCGCGAGATGGCCTGGCGTTCCTGATCGGTGAACGTCAGTGCGGCGAAGCCCTCGGCGGTGTCATGCAGTGGCACATAGGGATGATCACTGCCAAACAGGATCTGGCTGATCGGCACATAGCTGCGCAGCGCTGCGATCGCCGGCCCCCAGGCGGTGCCGGCGATGTCATAGAACTGGCGTTGCAGCACGCTATCCATGTTTTCGTTCATCTGAGCCAGCCGCTCGTGGACATGCTGCGGTGCGTAATGCAACATGCGATTGGCCACCATCGGAACGCTGCCACCAGCATGCGTGAAGATGAAGCGGATATCCCGAAACCGCGACAAGGTGCCGCTAAAGAGCAGGTTGGTCACGGCGCGGGTGGTGTCTTGCGGTATCTCGGCAACCAGCGGTGGAATGTCTTCCAGCAAGGCACGGCAGCAGGTTGGCACGCTGGGGTGAACGAACACCACCGCCTTGCGGCGATTGAGCTCTTCCATCACTGGCAGATAAGCAGCATCGCCCAACCAACGGTCGCCGTAGCTGGTCAGCAGGCCGATGCCATCGGCTTTCAACACATCCAGGGCATAGGCGATTTCATGCAGACTGCCATCTGGGTCAGGCAGCGGAACGGCGGCAAAACGACCAAAGCGACCGGGGTAGCGTTGCGATAACTCGGCGGCGTACTCATTACAGCGGCGTGCCGTGGTGCGCGCCGCCGCAGCGTCGCCAAACCAGACGCCGGGTGTGGACAGTGAGGTCACTGCGGTATCGACGCCTTGTTCGTCCATGGCTTCGATGGCAGTCTCGGCTGACCATTCCAGCCAGGCAGGACTGATTTTCCCGCCACGTGAACCAGCAATGCGTTCACGATTTTCTTCCAGGTAGAAGGGAGGAATGATGTGGTGGTGGACGTCAATCAGACCGCAGCTGACACAGCGCATGAAGCTTCTCCGTTAATTGCTTTCTTCCTTCGGCGGCTCTGCCGTCTTGGCCGCGGCGGCGATTCTGGCACGCGCTTTGACATTGATGTAGTTGTCGAGCTGCGCCTCCAGGTCGGGCGTGGCCGAAGTGCCCAGCCAAAGGCTGAGGCTATTGTTGATGTTGATCAGTTGTTCCTCGCTGCACACGACTCTATGGCGATCCAGCCATTCCAGCGCCTTGGTCTTGCGTTCCTCCGGGTGATGCACCATCAATGCCATCGAGCGAAAGCTGCTCACCAGGCAAACCGTTGCTGCTGGCGCGGGTCGTATCGCTGCTGTGCGGATGGGTGCTGGGCGCGCGGATTTGCGATCGTCGGCAGCCGGATGGCTGGCCGAATAGGTTTGTGCGCCGAGCTCAAGCGCAGGCAACAGGGACAGCAGCAGCGCCAACGCCAGGATAGTGCGCGGCAGTAGCGGCTTGGCAACGAGAAGTTTCTGACTAATAAGGATATTTTTCATGGCCTAGCAGTAATCGACAGCAGTGGCGGCAGTTTCACCGTGGCGAAACAT
>CAIPUP010000109.1 GCA_903868285.1 uncultured beta proteobacterium | reverse complement strand
GAGGTCATCAAATCGTTCTTGCACCGCCTGCGCCACCGGAATGGACTTGGCATTAGCAAGGGAGCAAAAATCACCGCCCGGGCAGGCAATGATGTTGGTCAGCAGGCCAATATTGGGCGTGGCCAAGCCCAAGGCAGATGCCTCCTGCCACAGCCTATGCAGATCGCGTTGAGGTACATCGGCCAGCACCAGGTTTTGTTCATGCGTGACGCGCAACTCACCAAAGGCATAGCGGTCGGCCAGGTCGGCAATGGCCTGCATCTGTGCAGCAGTGACGTCGCCGGGTGGGACACCGGTTTTTTTTAGCGACAGACTGACGATGGCGTAACCCGGCAGTCGATGCGCATGCACATTGCGACGCCACCACGCGGAGAAGGCCTTGTCCGACTGTAAGCGCTGCTCCAGTGCCAGGTCATGCGCCGGCAGTTCCTGCCATGCCGGAACACTGAAACGCGACTGCAACTGCTGCACCTGGGCCTGGTTGAGCGTACCCGGCCCGTCTTTGAGCAATAGCCACTCTGCCTCGACCTGCCGTGCGAATGTCTCTGCACCCAAGGTCTTGAGCAGGAACTTGATACGCGCCTTGTGCGGGTTATCGCGCCGGCCGTACAGGTTGTAGATGCGAAGAATCGCTTCAAGATAGGTCAGCAGATGCGGCCAGGGCAGGAATTCCCGGATCACAGCGCCGATCTGCGGCGCACGACCAAGGCCACCACCCACAATCACCCGAAAGCCGATCTCACCCGCCAGATTGCGCTGCGCATGCAGACCGATGTCATGCACCAGCGTGGCAGCACGGTCCTGTTGCGCGCCATTGACCGCGATCTTGAACTTGCGGGGCAGCCAGTTGAATTCTGGATGAAAGGTCGACCATTGCCGGATGATTTCGCACCACACCAGGCTGTTGACCAGTTCATCCGCTGCCACACCAGAGAATTGATCAGCGGTGGTATTGCGTATGCAATTGCCAGAGGTCTGGATGGCATGCATCTGCACCGTCGCCAGTTCAGCCAGGATGTCTGGCACCGCCGCCAGTGCCGGCCAGTTGAACTGAATGTTCTGCCGCGTGCTGAAGTGCGCGTAGCCGTGGTCATAGCGCAACGAGATATCCGCCAGCTTGCGCAGCTGGGTGGAGGACAGCAGCCCGTAGGGAATGGCCACGCGCAGCATGGGCGCATGCCGCTGCAGATACAAACCGTTGCGTAAGCGCAACGGACGGAAGTCGTCTTCGCTCAATTCGCCGCGCAAGTAGCGCTGCGTCTGGTCGCGGAACTGCGCCACACGCTCATCGACGATACGTTGGTCAATTGCCTGGTAGAGATACATGACTGCATTCGCCCTGTCGTAATTTCGACATGTACTGGAGAGAAATGCCGCCAGCACATGCATTGGGGAGCGAATGCTAAGACTAGTTGCTTATGACATAAACGAATGATGCGTCATATCGATATAACGATAAAAAATTTTCTGCTGTTTATCATGTCGTGTGTAACGCAGACATAACGACCGTCCATCAACCTGACCCATGGAGGGCACGACAATGAACTTCCAGCAGCTACGTTACGTACGTGAAGCGGTGCGGCATAACCTCAATCTCACCGAAGCGGCCGCTCGGTTGTTCACATCACAGCCGGGCGTCTCCAAACAGATCCGCGAACTGGAGAATGAAATCGGCGTCGAGATCTTTGTGCGCAAGGGCAAGCGTCTGATCGCCATCACCGAACCGGGCAAGGCGGTGGTGGCAGCCGCCGAGAAGGTGTTACAAGCAGCGGATAATTTGCGACGGGTGGGGGCGGAGTATCAGGATAAGGACAGTGGCACCCTGACCATTGCCACCACTCACACCCAGGCGCGCTATGCCCTGCCAACCGTGGTGCGTGCATTCAAGCGCAAATACCCCAAGGTCAAGCTAACGCTGCAGCAGGGCAACCCGCCGCAGTTGGCGCAAATGGTGATCGCTGGCGAGGCCGATGTCGCGATCGCCACCGAAGCACTGGCCTCCTACTCCTCACTGGTAGCGATGCCAGGCTACACCTGGCATCACTGCATCGTGGTACCGGCCGGACACCCCTTGCTCAAACTGCGTCGCGTAACTCTGGCAGATCTGGCAGCGTATCCCATCATCACTTACGACCCGGCCTTCACCGGACGCTCGCATATCGATCAGGCCTTTGCCGAGCGCGACATCGAGATCAATCTGGTACTGACTGCCATCGACACCGATGTCATCAAGACCTATGTCGAACTGGGTATGGGCGTGGGCATCATTGCTGCGATGGCCTTCAATGCACGGCGCGATTCGCCTCTGCGTGCCATCGATGCCGGGCATCTGTTTCGCTCCAGCGTGACACGTGTGGCGGTACGCAAGGGCGACTATCTGCGCCGCTATACCTACGACTTCATCGAAATGTTCGCACCGCATCTGCATCGCAGGGTAGTGAACAAAGCCATGACAGATCAGGCAAACTGAGCCGCTGCGTCACCAGCGCCTGTGTCACCAGCGACTGCTGGTGACACAGGCGCGCTTCCTGATTAATGCTTCCTGATCATTGCCATGAACGACAAGTCCCAGACCACCACAAAAATCGTTAGCTGCCCGCGTTGCTCCAGCGCCGTCAATTGGGGGCCGCAAAGCCCGTTTCGTCCGTTTTGCTCCGAGCGCTGCAAGCTGGGCGATCTTGGTGCCTGGGCCACCGGCGAATATCGTCTGCCAGAACAAAAGCCGCAAGGTATCGACGACCAAGACGAATAAACGAATAAACGAATAAACGAATAAACAAGCAAACGAATAAACAAGCAAACAGGCGAATCGTTCAGGCCCAGCTGCCACGAATCATGGCCAGGCCGTGCGCGCCATGCTGCCAGGCGAGCTTGCAGTCACTGCGCTGCATTCCACCCAGCGCGAATACCGGAATGGATGAACCCGCCACAGCCTGGGCAAAACCTTCCCAGCCCATAGGCGCACGCTCCGGATGTGTGGCCGTGCGCTGCACCGGTCCCAGCACGGCAAAGTCAGCAGCCAATCGCTGCGCCTGTTGTAGCTCGTCACGGTTGTGACAGGACACACCAACCAGCGGCAGATCGGGTCGCTCGGTCAGGCTGGCAGCCTGGCGCGCAGTCAGATGCACGCCATCTGCACCGACCCGATGCGCTAGGGCAATGTCGTTATTAATCAATAACTTACCGCCATGCGGGTGCAGGATGGCCATAGCCGCCTCGGCCAGCGCAGCCATCGCTTCACGCGAATAGGCGATCTCGCGCAGTTGCAGCAGCCGCAGTCCCTCGTTCACACGACGACGCAGCGCCTGCAAAAACACATCGCGCCCCATCTCGGCGGCGTTTGAAATGGCGTATTCCTCAGGCAGTAACAGTCCGCGCAGGATAGGGCCGTTGGCCGGCAACAAAGGGGCGAGATCGATCGCCTGCGGAAGCTGCCAGGACAGTCCGCTGTGCTCGACCGCCTGCGGCTCACCGTCCCAGGCGGTGACGATGAAAAACTGCAAGCGCACGGTGGCATGCGGATAGGTATAGACCTGCGTCACCCAGGGCCGGCAGGCAGTGACCTCGATGGCGAGTTCCTCGCGGATCTCGCGCACCAGCGCCTGTTGGTCGGTCTCTCCCGGCTCGACCTTGCCGCCGGGGAATTCCCAGTAACCGGCATAGACCTTGGACACCGGCCGGCAGGCCAGCAGCACGCGACCATCGGCACGCCGCAGCACTGCGGCCGCCACGCCAACGGTCACCGGCGCAGCGGGCGCTTGGGGCATGGAGGGGAACTGTGGCTGCGACATGGCGCCTGGACCCTAGCGCAAAGCGCGTGCGACATCTGACAAGGCGCGTGCAAGCCCTGGACCGTGCGCGCTCAGCGCCGCGCCTTCACAGCGCGTGTTGCTTTCTGCGACGGCTTGCTCGACACGGCGGTGTCGTGGCGTCCGGCCCAGTCGCGTGCGAACTGCCAGGCGATACGACCGGAACGCGAGCCGCGCAGCAAGGCCCATTGCAGCGCCGGCTGATGTGCCTCGGCCATCTGCGCCGCCGACAGGCCCAGTTGCGATAGCCAGTGCTGCACGATGGCCAAGTATTCATCCTGATCAAAGGGGTAGAACGACACCCACAGGCCAAAGCGCTCGGACAGCGAGACCTTTTCCTCGGTGGTCTCCCCGGGATGGATCTCCTCGCCAACGTACTTGGTTTCGAGGTTCTCCGACATCGTCTCTGGCATCAGATGACGGCGATTGGAGGTGGCATACACCAGCAGGTTCTCACTGGCGCTGGCAATCGAACCATCAAGAATCACCTTAAGCGCCTTGTACCCCGGGTCGGAAGCCTCGAACGAGAGGTCATCGCAAAACACGATGAATCGCTCCGGTCGCCCTGCCACCAGATCGGCAATTTCTGTCAGGTCGACCAGGTCACTCTTGTCGACCTCGATCAGACGCAGGCCCTGACGGTGGTACTTGTGCAACATGGCCTTGACCAGCGAACTCTTGCCGGTGCCACGGGCGCCGGTGAGCAGAACGTTATTGGCACTGCGCCCCTCGACATACTGTCGGGTGTTGTCGTCGATCAGGCGTCGTTGACGATCAACCCCCAGCAGATCGGCGGCGCGTATCTGATGCGGATGGGCCACCGGCTGTAGCGCGCCGCGCCCGCCAAGCTTGCGCCAGCGAAAGGCGATGGCATCGTCCCAGCGCACCGGCGCGGGCAAGGGCGGCAGCCACAGCGCGAGCTGCTGCAGCACCTGATCGAGCCGTTGCAACAGCGGTGCCAGTTCGGCGCTATTGCCGGCCTGTGCAGACTTTCTTTCAGGTGCGGTATTCGGCATTGATCTTGACGTAGTCATAGGAGAAATCGCAGGTCCAGACAGCGGTCTGCGCCGCACCGCGCCCCAGACTGACGCGAATCAGCAGCTCGGCTGGTTGCATCGCGGCCACACCCAGTTCTTCGCGATAGCTGGCGGCACGTCCGCCGCACTCGATCACACGCACATCGCCCAGCCAGACATCGACACCGCTGGTATCGAGTTGCGTCACGCCGGCATTGCCGATGGCCATCAGCAACCGGCCGAGATTGGGATCGGAGGCAAAGAAAGCGGTTTTCACCAGTGGCGAGTTGGCAATGGAGCGTGCCACCCGCAGCGCTTCGTCTTCGCTGGCCGCGGCTTCGACCTGCACCGTGATGAACTTGGTGGCGCCTTCGCCATCGCGCGCGATGGACTGCGCCAGGGTTGCCGCCACCTCGGTCAGGGCTGCTTCCAGCACTGCCCAGGCCGGATCACTTTCGCTGTCGATCACCGGCGCACCCGACTGGCCGGTGGCCAGCAACACGAAGGAATCATTGGTCGAGGTATCGCCATCGACCGTGACGCGATTAAAGGAATGATCCGCCACCCTTCGCACCATGCGCTGCAGTGCCGCTTGCGACAAGGCAGCGTCGGTGGCGAGATAGGCCAGCATGGTGGCCATGTTCGGTTGCAGCATGCCCACACCCTTGGCGATGCCGCTGATGCTGACGGTACGTCCGTGCAACTGGCAGCTGGCGGAACGCGCCTTGGCCACGGTGTCGGTGGTCATGATGGCGGCTGCGGCATCGGCCCAGTGCTGGGCGCTGCTACCGGCTGCGGCCAGTGCTTTGGGCAGCGCCTGCTCGATACGATCGACCGGCAGGGGTTCCAGGATCACGCCGGTGGAAAACGGCAACACTTCCTCGGCGCTGCAGCCCAGCAACGCCGCCACCGCCTGGCAGCTGCGCTGCGCCGCCTGCAAACCTGCGGCACCGGTACCGCAGTTGGCATTACCGGCGTTGACCAGCAGGGCACGCATGGCATGACCGCCCGCCAGATGCTGGCGACACAGCTGCACCGGCGCTGCGGCAAAACTGTTCTGGGTAAAAACACCGGCGATGCGCGTACCGGGAGCAAGCCGCATCAGCAGCACATCGGGACGCCCGTTCTTGCGAATACCGGCGGCCGCCGCACCCAGTTCGATACCCGCCACGGGCCGCAGTGTGGCGGGATCAGGCGCTACGAGATTAACCGCCATATTATTGTAAGTTGTTGATTTTAAATATTAATTTAGCTTGCCGTGGCAGAGCTTGAATTTCTTGCCGGAGCCGCAGGGGCAGGGATCATTGCGTCCGATCTTGCCCATGTGACGCTGGAATGGCTGCTGCGTCGGCGTCGCGGCATCCGCCGCATCGGTGCCAACATCCAGCCCGCCCTCCACACCGCCCAGCACATCGTCAAACGAGGCGTGCTGAAACTTCATGTTCTCCAGCGCCGGGGTCTGCGCCTGTTGCAGCGCCTGCACTTCCTCTTCGGTACGAATCTGTACGGTCATCAGGGTGCGCGTCACCTCGCGCTTCACCGACTCGAGCATCTCGCCAAACATCTCGAAGGCCTCGCGCTTGTACTCCTGCTTCGGGTTCTTCTGCGCATAGCCGCGCAGATGGATGCCCTGGCGCAAGTGATCGAGTGCCCCCAGGTGT
>CAIPUP010000108.1 GCA_903868285.1 uncultured beta proteobacterium | reverse complement strand
GGTCTGTGTCATCCCCTATGCGCGTCTGGACGAGCTGTCACGCAAGTTTGATGTGCTGCACCACCATTTTCACAAGGTCATGAGCCGCGAGATCGTGCGTGATCATGGCGTGATGCTGCTGCTGGGCAGCATGCGTGCCGAAGAGCGCCTGGCAACCTTTCTGCTCAATCTGTCGCAGCGCTTTACCGCACGCGGTTTTTCCGCCTCGGAGTTCATCCTGCGCATGACCCGCGAGGAAATCGGCAGCTTCCTCGGACTGAAGCTGGAAACTGTCAGCCGGCTGTTTTCGCGTTTTCAGGAAGACGGACTCATCGCGGTGCAACAAAAACATATCCGGATCGTCGATATACCGGGCCTGAAACAGGTCATGGTCCGCTCCGGCGGTCATTGCTGAAACCGCTCGGAATACTGCGCGAGCCACTATGAGCGATCTATCGCAGAGCAATGCCAAGCCAGGGGCTGGCAGCAGCACAGCCGGAAAAAGCACCAAAGCCGCCGCACGCCATCCTGCTGCGCGCACCGAAGATCTGCTGCGCAACGTGCCGCTGTTCCAGGGCGTGTCCAAAGACGAACTGGCGACGGTCACCGCCGGCACTACCCCTGTGCGTGCCTCCGCGGGCACCACACTGTTTCGCCAGGGCGAGGTCTGTCACGGCTTTTACGTCATCGTTTTCGGGCGGGTGAAGCTCGGCTTCGTGGCCCCGGACGGCTCCGAAAAGGTGATGGAAATCCTGGTGCAGGGGCAGAGCTTTGGCGAGGCCCTGATGTTTCTCGATCGTCCCTGGCTGGTCACCGGCCAGACCTTGTCCGATGCCCTGCTGCTGAATATCAGCAAGGCATCGGTCATCGGCGAACTGGAGCGCAATCCGCAATTCGCCCGGCGCATGCTGGGCAGCCTGTCATCGCGACTGCATGGGCTGATCGGCGATATCGAGGCCTACTCGACCCAGAATGCGGTGCGTCGAGTCATCACCCATCTGCTGCGCCAGTTACCGGAAACACAGACCGGCAAGGCCGTGGTGGAATTGCCCAGCAGCAAGGGCGACATCGCCTCGCGCCTGTCCATCAGCCGGGAACATTTCTCGCGCGTATTGCGTGAACTGTCCGATGCCGGACTGGTGCAGGTGCAGGGACGGCAGCTGCACATTCTCGATACCGAAGGCCTGCGCGCCTACCATCTGGGCGAGTAAGTCCATTCGTTTGCAACAGCTTGCTTGGTGCTTGATCCAGGTCAAGCGACGTTGGCCATAAGCGTTTAGCCTGACTTCTCAGGCGATGCCGCCTTTCAACAGGAGAACCGTCATCATGTACAAACACATTCTGGTACCGACCGATGGCAGCAAACTGTCGGACAAAGCTGTCAAAACCGCTGCCAGCGCCGCCAAGCTTATGGGCGCTCGTCTCACCCTGTTCTATGTTGCGCCTGGCTATCCGGTGCCGATGTATGCCGAAGCCGCGCTGCTGGCCTATGTGCCGCCGGAGCAATTCAAGAAGGACAGCGAGGCCTATGCCGGGAAAATTCTTGCGGCGGCTGCAAAACGCGCCGCTGTTGGCGGCGTCGATGTGCGTGTGGCACATGCCACCAGTGACTCGGCATCGAGCGCCATCATCAAGGCTGCAACCCGACTCAAATGCGATCTGATCGTCATGGCCAGCCACGGCCGGCGTGGTCTGGCCGGTGTGCTGCTGGGCAGCGAAACGCAGAAAGTGCTGACGCACTCCAAGCTGCCGGTGCTGGTGGTGCGCTAAACCAGCGTTGTACCGACCTGGGTAATCACAACGCCACCCCGCCCGTCAACGATCCTGCGATTCGGGTGCGGGTGCGGGTGCGGGTGGCGTGCAGCTCAGGAACAGGGTCAAGGCACTGGCAGCAATACCAACCAGCCAGAAGCCAAAAAATCCCAAGGTGTAAATCGCCTGGCGCGATACCACCACGGGGTCTCCGAACCACTGCAGCTCATGGGGATCGAGCAGGCTGAAGAACAAACCCTCAGCCGGTATCGCCACCAGAAACGCCGACCACATCATCCGCATCATGCAGCGGACCCTGCCTCCCTCTGCCTTCATCAGCGCTCTCCTCGCTTGGTCAAACAGGTAATCCAACCATGTAACCTCAGCCGCATGCGCTGCCTCGGTTCAGGCCATCGCTACGGCACCAGGCGTAATTCGGCGGCCAGCGGATCATTCCAGCTGCCACGCAAGCGCCAGCCTGGCGACTCCAGACTGACCTGCCAGCGCGTTGCCAGCGGCAGACTGAAAGACGCCGAATACCAGCCACTCTCGCCAGTGCGCTGTAACAGGATGCTGCGATCCAACGCCGGACGCGTGGGGTGCGCCAGACGCAACTCCAGCACCGCCGGCAGCGGCTCACGGCTATTGGCGTGCAAGCGCAACACGCCATCCGTGCTGGACAACGTGTTCGTGGTCACTGGGTTCGGGCTGGGTGCGCGCACCGGCACAAAGCTGACCTGCGCCGTCATCTCGAGCTGCTGCGCGCGTTGTTCACGCGCCAGGGTGCGGTTGATGGCCAAGCCCTGCTTGTAATAATCGTCCGACACCAGCGCATCAGCACCGCTGAAGGCTATCCATGCGGTAATCAAACCAGCCACCACCACCGTGGCCGGACCGGCAGCAACGATCCAAGGCCAGGGCTGGCGGTACCAAGGGCCATCATCCATGCGGGCACGACCATTGGATGGTTGACGGGACATGAGCGAAGCATTGGACATGGCTAACCTCTATCGTGGCAACAGGAACACGGACTTCTCGCGTACTGCCACCGCTGGATCATCAAGGGCGTGCAATTCGAAATGAATCGGGCGCGAAGCGCCGCCCGCAGGCAGCGCCGGCAATCGCACCCGTACCGGCAGTGCAACGGTGCTGGCAGCCGCTACCTCGAACTCCTGCGGCGAGGCCAGCGCAATACCCGGCAGGCCACTGACTGACAACACATAGCGGGTGTTGCGTTCCCGGGTGTTCATGATCTGCAACCGGTACACGTTCTCGATCTGCCCATCGGCCAATTCACGCGCCATGGCGCCACGATCGCGAATCACATCCAGCTTGAGTGGCACGCGCACATAAAGCGCGGTGGCACCGGCCAATACCACCGCCAGCAACAGGCTGCTGTAAATCAAGGTACGCGGACGAAGCATGCGCCGCAGAATCTGCGCGCGGGTCCAGCTGTTACGTATGGCGTTCTGGGTGGAGTAGCGGATCAAACCCGGGGCGTAGTGCATTTTTTGCATCACCTGATTGCAGCCATCGATACAGGCGGCACATCCAATGCACTCGTACTGCAGGCCATTGCGGATATCGATGCCAGTCGGGCAGACCTGTACACAGATGCCGCAATCGACACAATCGCCCAGACCTTGCTCAGCTGCCTGCAGCGTGCGCGAGCGCCCGCCACGCGGCTCACCCCGGCTTCGGTCGTAGGTGATGATCATGGTGTCCTGGTCGAACATCGCGCTCTGGAAGCGGGCATAGGGACACATGTACTTGCATACCTGCTCGCGCATCCAGCCCGCATTGCCATAGGTGGCAAAGGCATAGAACAACACCCAGAACCATTCCCATGGACCAAAGCTCCAGCTGGCGAGCTCGCCCAGCAACTGCTGTACCGGCGTGAAATAGCCGACAAAGGTGAAGCCGGTCCATAGCGACAACGCAATCCAAAGCGCATGCTTGAGCGTCTTGCGCAGCACTTTCTCGACACGCAATGGCGCTGCGTCCAGGCGCATGCGTGCGACGCGATCACCTTCGACGCGTCGTTCTATCCAGAGAAAGATTTCGGTATAGACCGTCTGCGGGCAGGCGTAGCCACACCATAAGCGTCCACCCATGGCGGTGAACAGAAACAGCGACAAGGCGGAAATGATCAGCAGCAGGGTGAGGTAGATGAAATCCTGCGGCCACAGCACCAGCCCGAAGATGTAGAACTTGCGATTCACCAGATCGAACAGCAGTGCCTGGCGACCGTTCCACTCCAGCCATAGCGTGCCGTAGAACGCCAGCTGCGTCGCCAGCACCAGCGCCACACGCCAACCGGCAAACCAGCCAGTGACGGCGCGCGGATAGATCTTGCGCTGCAGTTCATACAGCGCGATCTCCTGCACTGTACCGGTGGTGGCTGCGCCAGCGGTGGCAGCGACTGCGGCGGCTGAGGCAGAAGTCCCGGTGTTACGCATGCTTATTCATCGTCAGTCATGCAGCTGCTCGTTCGCAGATCATGGTTTGCCAGCCGGCACCGCAGCGACCTCTGGCGTCTGCGACCCTGACATACCCAGCACATAAGCCGCCAGCACATGCACCTTGGCATCGCCCAGAATGTCTTTGTGCGCCGGCATGAGGTTGTTGCGACCGCGCAGGATGGTCTCGACGATGGTGGCCTGCGACGATCCGTGCAACCACACCTTGTCAGTCAGATTGGGAGCACCCAGCATCGGATTGCCCTTGCCCTCGGCGCCATGGCAGGCGACACAGTTCTGCTGGAACTTTTCTCGTCCGCGTGCAGTGCGCACCGAATCATTGGCCAGGCCCGACAGCGAACGCACATAGTTGGCGACATCCTTGACCCCTTCCTCGCCACCCAGCGCTGCCCCCATCGGCGGCATCAGACCGTTACGACCAGCGGCAATACTGGCCTTGATAGTCTCTGGCTCACCACCCCACAGCCAGTCACGATCGGTCAGATTGGGAAAGCCCTTGCTGCCAGCGCCATCACTGGCATGACATTGCGCGCAATGATTGAGGAACAGTTTCTGCCCCAGGGCGCGCGCCGCCGGGTCGCCGGCCAGCTGGCGCAAATCCTTGGCTTCGAATGCGGCATAGAGGGGGCCGTATTGCGCGTCGGCTTGCGCCACTTCCTGCTGGTATTGGCCAGCGGAAGTCCATTTCCACAACCCGCCGAAATGTCCCAGACCGGGATAAAGCGCGAAGTACACCAACGCGAACACAATGGTCAGCCAGAACAGGCCAATCCACCACATCGGCAAGGGATTGTTGCCCTCCTGCAGGTCTTCATCCCAGACATGCCCGGTGGTGTCGGCATCGCTGACCTGCCTGCGACGCGACATCAACTGCAGCAGCAGAGCACAGGCGGCGACCGAAACCACGGTGATGACACCGATATACCAGCCCCAGAACTCCGAAGTGAAATCACTCATGACCGATCTCCACGCAGATTGACGGGCTGATCGTCCTCATCCAGCGGAATGCGTGCTGCAGCATCGAACTGCGACTTGCGACGCCCGCTCCAGGCCCAGATCACGATGCCGAGAAATGCCGCAAAGCTGACCAGCGTCACCGCCTCGCGCATCAGGTTCATATTCCATTCCATGGCGATCCCCTTTCAGCGACGCTTGATGGCGGTGCCCAGCACCTGCAAATAGGCGATCAGGGCATCCGATTCGGTTTTGCCAGCCAGCGCTGCAGGCGCCTCACTGATTTCGATGTCACTGTAGGGATGTCCGAGCTTGCGCAAGGCGGTCATCTTGGCCTGCACCAGACCAGCGCCATCGGCTGGCGTGCTGGCCAGCCAGGGGTAGCCGGGCATGTTCGACTCCGGCACCAGATCGCGCGGATTGTTCAGATGCGCCCGATGCCAGTCGTCGGAATAGCGACCGCCAACACGCGCCAGGTCAGGCCCGGTGCGCTTGCTGCCCCACTGAAACGGCCGGTCATAGACAAACTCACCAGCCACCGAATAGTGGCCATAGCGTTCGGTTTCAGCCCGAAATGGCCGGATCATCTGTGAATGGCAGTTGTAGCAGCCCTCGCGCACATAGATATCGCGTCCGATCAACTGCACCGCGCTGTAGGGCTTGAGTCCGTCCACCGGCTGGGTGGTGGAACGCTGAAACCACAGCGGCACGATTTCCACCAACCCACCCCAGATGATGGCCAGGATGATCAACACCATCAGCAGCGGGGTGTTCTTTTCTATCGTTTCATGTGTCATTGCCATGCGAGTCTCCCGTGTTCGATCAGGCGTGCGCAACACTGGCGGCATGACCAGCCGCGGCCATGGCCGGCCCGGCCGAAGGTATGACCGGCTCGACCGCGCGACCGGCGGCGATGGTCTTGGCGACATTCCAGCCCATCACCAGCATGCCGCTCAGGTAGAGCACGCCGCCCAGCAAGCGGATGGCATAGAAGGGATAAGTCGCCTTCACGCCCTCGACAAAGGTGTAGGTGAGGCTGCCGTCATCGCTCACCGCGCGCCACATCAGTCCCTGCATCACGCCGGCAATCCACATCGCTGCGATGTAGAGCACGATGCCCACGGTAGAAATCCAGAAGTGGACATTGATCAGGCGGGTACTCCACATTTCGCGCAGCCCGAACAGGCGCGGCAGCATGTAATAGATGGCACCCATCGACACCAGGCCCACCCATCCCAGCGCACCGGAGTGCACATGACCGACAGTCCAGTCGGTGTAGTGCGACAGCGCATTCACTGTCTTGATCGACATCATCGGGCCCTCGAAGGTCGACATGCCATAGAAGGACAGCGACACAATGAGGAATTTCAGGATCGGGTCTTCGCGCAACTTATGCCAAGCACCCGACAGCGTCATGATGCCGTTGATCATGCCGCCCCAGGATGGCGCCAGCAGAATCAGCGAGAACAGCATGCCGATCGACTGCGCCCAGTCCGGCAGCGCGGTGTAGTGCAGGTGGTGCGGCCCGGCCCACATGTAGGTGAAGATCAGGGCCCAGAAATGCACCACCGACAGGCGGTAGGAATAGACAGGCCGCTCGGCCTGTTTCGGGATGAAGTAATACATCATGCCGAGAAAGCCGGCAGTGAGGAAAAAGCCCACCGCATTGTGGCCGTACCACCACTGGATCATGGCGTCCTGTACACCGGCATAGGCGGAGTAGGACTTCCAGAAACTCACCGGCAGCGCTGCACTGTTGACCAGATGCAGCACCGCCACCGTCAGGATGAAGGCGCCGAAAAACCAGTTCGCCACATACAGATGTGCCACCTTGCGCTTGATCACGGTGCCAAAGAACACCACCGCATACGACACCCATACCAGCGTGATCAGAATATCGATCGGCCACTCCAGTTCAGCGTATTCCTTGCCGGAGGTGATACCCAGCGGCAGGGTGATCGCCGCCAGCACGATCACCAGTTGCCAGCCCCAGAAGGTGAAGGCGGCCAGCGGTCCGCCAAACAGCCTGACCTGGCAGGTGCGCTGCACGATGTAATAGGACGACGCAAACAGGGCACAGCCGCCAAAAGCAAAGATCACGGCATTGGTATGCAAGGGTCGCAAGCGGCCATAACTGAACCAGGGAAGATCGAAGTTGAGCTCTGGCCAGAGCAGCTGGGCGGCAATGATTACCCCGGCCAGCATCCCCACCACGCCCCACACCACGGTCATGACAGCGAACTGCCGGACCACCGAATAGTTGTAGGTCTGGGCCTGCATGAAACCCCCTTTCAGGTTTGATGGGCCACAGTGTAAAAATTATTGCGGTGCCGCATTTGACCAGGATCAAGTCCTGGCCGAATTCGTGCCGGGCGCGATACGCATCAATCGGATGGTCGGTCGTCGTCGTCCAGCAGCCGGTGACGCGGCCCCTCCAGGTCATCGAACTGGCCGCTGCGCAAGGCCCACCAGAACACTGCGCCGATCAGGAACACCAGCACCAGGCTCAACGGCAGCAGCAGGTACAGACTATCCATGGCGATGCTCTGGTCGTCGCTCTGGTCGTCGCTCTGGTCGTCGCTCTGGTCGTCGCTCTGGTTGCCGCAGTGGTCGTCGCGCTGGCAACAAGCGCGCGGCATTGGCCACCACGGCAACGGAACTGACTGCCATACCGGCACCGGCCAGCCAGGGCGGTACCAGGCCCAGGGCGGCTGCGGGTATCGCGGCCAGGTTGTAACCGAACGACCAGATCAAATTCTGTCGCACCACCCGCATGCAACGGCGGGCCTGGGTGAAGGCCTCGTCCAGCGCGGGCAGATCACCACCCAATAACACGACATCAGCCGCCGACTGCGCCAGAGCGTTGTTCGCGACCGCATTCACGGCAGCGCTTGCAGGCACTACGGCAATCGACACCTGCGCCCCAGCCAGCACCGGCACATCGTTGACACCATCGCCCAACATGGCCACCACCGCACCACGCTGTTGTAATTGCCGCACCAACTCTTGCTTGTCCTGCGGTAGCAGGCTGTGGTGAATCTGTGCTGCGCCATCGACAAGACCCAACTCCAAAGCCACTGCCTGTACCGCTGCCGCATGGTCGCCACTCAACAGGCTTAGCGCGATGCCCTGTTGTTGCAGCGACTGCAGCAAGGGCTTTGCGCCGGCACGCAAGGGGTCGGAAAAATGAAACAGCGCCAACAGCCCCTCGTCATCGGCCAGTGCTGCCATGCTGCCGGCCTGGCTCGGGTCATCGCCAGTCTGCTGCAACACCGGCGGCTGGGGCAGCGTAGCCCCCGACAAGGCCAGCGCCCACTCCAGCCGTCCCAGGCGATAGGGTCGGCCCGCGATCACTGCCTGCACCCCCTGCCCACTCTGCTCCTGCAAGCCTTCAACCGGCAGCAATGCGGCATCGGTCGCACCACACAATGCGCGCGCCACCGGATGCAATGAGCCATTGCCGATACTGGCCGCCCGTTGCAACAAGGCCTGCTCCGTCAATGCCGCAGCGCTCGGCCTCAAGCACTGCACTTGCTGCAGGCGCAACACGCCCTCGGTCAGGGTGCCGGTCTTGTCCATGGCCAGATGCGTCACCCGGGCCAGGGTCTCGATGGCACTGCTGCGCGTGATCAGCACACCGCGTGCAGCCAATGCCGCGGTAGTGGCAGCAAAGGCCATCGGTGCCGCCAGCGACAGTGCACAGGGACAGGTCACCACCAGCACCGCTACCGCTGCCAATAGCGCCCTGGCCGGATGTGCCGGATCGATCCACAGCCAGGCCGCCGCGCTCGCCAACGCCAACAGCAACACCGCACCCAGCAGATGGCTGGCGTAGCGGTCAGCCAAGGTCACCACCGCCGGCCGTTGCTGTGCGGCACGCTCGGCCAGACGCAGGATGCAAGACAAGCGCGAATCGGCTCCGACCTGCTGTACCTGTACCACCAGGGTCTGGTCGAGATTGATCGCACCAGCAATCACCAGGCTGCCGGGTTGTTTCGATACCGGACGGCTTTCCCCGCTGAGCAGCGCCTCGTCCTGACTGCCCTCACCCTGCACCACCACGCCATCGGCCGGCACCCGCTCACCGGCAGCGATCAGCACATAGGCACCCGGACGCAGACTGCGCGCCAGCACCCGCTGCGGCGCAGTGCGCTGGGGCCACTGTGCCAAAAGCTGCGCACTGTCAGGCTGGGCCGTGGCTAGCGACTCGACATGCCGGCTGGCCCGCTCCCGCGCCAGCAACTCCATCCAGCGCGCTGCCAGCAACAGGAACACGAACATGCTGATGGAATCAAACCAGACATCGCCCTCGGCCCGCAGCGTGGCCCAGAGGCTGGCAAAGAACGCCACCAGGATACCAATGCTGACCGGCACGTCCATGCCAACGCGCCGCAGCCGCAGATCGCGCCAGGCCGAACGCAGGAACGGACTGGCCGAGAACAGCATCACCGGCAGGGTCAGCATCAGACCGATGATGCGCATCAGCTGCACGATGTCGGGTGTCATGTCGGACAACCCGTCCGGCGCACCCGCCGACGTACTCGCCGACGCACCCGCAGAAATTCCCGCAGATATTCCCTCAGACAAATACACCGGCAGGCTCAGCATCATCACCTGCATCATGGAAAACCCCGCCACGAACAGACGCCACAGCATGGCGCGGCGCTGACGCAGACGGCTTTGCTCGGCGCGACCGGGGTCGAAGGGCAGGGCACGGTAGCCAATGGCGGCAATCGCCTGCAGCACCTGCGACAGCCGCAGTTGCGACGGGTCCCAGCGCAATTGCGCACGATGCGTGACATGGTTGACCGTGAACGATTGCACCCCGCGCAGTCGTGCCACATGCTGCTCGTTCAACCAGATGCAGGCGCTGCAATGGATGCCCTCGAGGATCAGGCTGGCCTGACGCAGCCCGCCCCGCAGCTTGCCCCGCAGCTCGCCCCGTAGCTCGCCCTGATGCGTGACGAAGTCCTGCTGCAGTTGTTCATCGTCGTAGACCGCCCAGCGGCTGTCATCGGCGCTCGCCCCAGCACTGGCATCCGGCGCGGTGGGCGTAGCGTCATAGCCCTCGCGCCGCTGGTAGTAGTCCTGCAGTCCGCCCTCGAGGATGGTGCGCGCCACCGTCATGCAGCCGGCGCAGCAGAAACTGCGCCATTGCCCGGCATGCTCCAAGCGCCACGGCTGCGGCGGCAAGTCCAGTCCGCAGTGAAAACAGTGTTGCTCGTTACCTTGCATGACGGCATTTTGCCGCGCGACCGCGGCATGGCATTGACATGGATCAACCACCCCTGCGCAGCATCCACATCCTGTCACTGCGCGCGCGTTACCATG
>CAIPUP010000107.1 GCA_903868285.1 uncultured beta proteobacterium | reverse complement strand
TGACATGACCGACCGCCTTGTACGCGCCATGCTCGATCTGTCCGAGACCAGCCCCTATCCGACGACGATCGCCTGAGCCGTCCGGGGATTACACCCGGGGATTACACCCGGGGACTACGCCCGGGGACTACGCCCGGGAATACTTAGGCCGCGCGGCGTGATTCGATGCGCGCCAGCAAGGCCGCGAACGACTGTTCGAACTGCGCAATACCCTCTTGCTGCAGTCGCGTGGTAATTGCTTGCAGATCAATGCCCTGGGCTGGCAACTGGCGCAGTATGGCTTCGGCATCCGGCAACGAATGCAGCACACCGATGAAGCCTGATCGACCCGGAGCCACCCGACCCTCGCGAACAAAGGCCTGCAATGTCGCCGGCGGCATGGTGTTGACGGTATGCGCTGCGATCAGACCCTCGACATAGCGTGTCTCGGCATAGGCAGGATTCTTGGTGCCGGTGCTGGCCCACAGCAGTCGCTGCACCGACGCACCCTGCTGCTGCAAGCGCTGCCAGCGCGTATCGGATAGCAGTTGCCGCAAATGCGCATAGGCCAGTGCTGCATTGGCCATGGCAACCTTGCCGGCGAGCGAACTTAATGACGTATTCGCGAGTGCGGCATCCACCACGGCATCGATTCGGCTGATGAAAAAACTTGCCACACTGGCCACCCCGGCCAGCGACGCGCCCGAGCGCGCTCTGGCTTCCAAACCCTGCATCCAGGCCTCGACCACCTCGACATAGGTATCGACCGAAAACAGCAAGGTGACATTGACCGAAATGCCATCGTTGATGAGCTGACGCAGCGCCTGCAAACCCGCCGGCGTGCCAGGCACCTTGATCATCAGATTGGGCCGGTCCACCGCCTGCCACAACCGCCGTGCCTCGACCACAGTGGATGTGCTGTCATGCGCCAGCAAGGGTGACACTTCCAGACTGACCCATCCATCCTCACCGGCACTGGCCTGATGCAGCGGCAGAAAGGCATCGGCCGCGGCACGAATATCCTCGATAGCCAGCTGCTCATAGATGCGCTGACTGTCCAGACCCTCGGCCATGGCTTGGGCCACGGCAGTGTCATAGCTGCCACTGGCCAGCGCCTTATCGAAAATCGCCGGATTGGAGGTAAGACCTCGCACCCCCTGCGCAATCCATTGCGAGAGCTCGCCGCTCTGGATCAGCTGGCGATGAATGAAATCGAGCCAGGGCGACTGGCCATGCTGATGCAAGGCCGCGAGCGCTGCAGAGTTCGGGGATGTGCTCATCGCGCCACCATCGGTAACGAAGGATGTTGATGCGGCGACGTCGGACGCGCCAGAAACTGAATATCGCCATACCAGGCATGCACCTGCTCGCCGGTATTGTCGGTGTCGGTCATCAGGCCGATCGAGGTGATGCGCCCGGGCTCCTCGCCAAACGCCCGCCGATAGTCCTCCAGCACATTGCGCGACTCCTCCCACCACTGACCGAGTTTCTCGCGCCCGGATTCAGCCACCACCATGCGAATACGGCTGGTGTAGCGGTTGGCAATGATCTGCCCGCGCTCGGCGCGGTTCTCCCAGATATACATCAGCGTGGCATAGGGTAATTCCTGACCGGTCAGCAGCCTGACCTGGGTCGCGAACAGGCGATCGGAAAACTCCAGCTTGCTGCGATCCCCGGCAAAAGTGATCACCAGCCGCACCGGTGAATCCTCGGTATGTCGCTGGGTGTTGTCGGCGCTATGAATCAGCTGCTCGACCTTCCAGCGCCAGTGCAACCAGGGGTGCTGGCGCGGATCGACATCCAGATCGTGCAACAGTCCGGAGGCCGAGGCATCGGCAAAGGCCCGCACCACGGTACGACCGTCCTTGCGTTCAAGACGGTATTCCGTCGGCTTCTTGAACCGGCCGAGTGACCACACCCGCCAGCCACCGGGCAAGGTCTCGCCCTGGCCGGCATCGGAAAAGCGTGTGATCGCGGGCAGCACCAGAGCCTGGGCCTGGGCCTGGGCTTGGGCTTGGGCCTTGGATTCGGACTGGGCAGCGAGCGCAAGCGGATCTGGCAATGCCTCCGCCGCCGGCGGCGTGGAGACAGCGCATCCGGCCAGCAGGCAAGGCAGGCAGGCCAACAGCGCAACAACCCGGGCAATGCCAAGACCCTGCTGCCTGACGGACCAGCCCCAGTAAAAATAATCAGCGACGTGCAGCAAACTCCCCTCCTCCTGGATGCCGACGACCGGGCGCCATGGTACGACAGCCGGGGTGGATTGTTCGGGTTCCACACTACAATCGGGCGAGGTTTCCGCTGCGTTGCCTGCGTTGCCTGCGTTGCCTGCGTTGCAATGGCCCAGTGCAAGCTGCGGCCGTTAGCAGCACAGCGTACAAAGCATCGCCCCGCTATCGACCATCCGGCCAAAAGAAAATTCCAATGACGCAGCTCAACGCACCCCGCAGCGCCAAAGCCTGGCGCGACCTGGCGCTGATCGCACTGCCCGCCTTGTTGCTGGTGTGCCTGGCGCTGTATGCGGCTTCGCGCTACGTCACGCCGGCACCGCCCAAGCGGGTGGTGATGTCCACGGGCGCTGAAGATGGCATCTACCATCGCGTCGGACTGCGCTACCGGGAATTGCTGGCACATCACGGTATTGATCTGGAGCTGCGCAGCTCCAATGGCTCGGCCGAGAACCTGGCCCGCCTGCGTGATCGCAACAGCGAGGTGGAGCTTGCGCTGGTCCAGGCCGGCCTGGAACCACGTCCGGAGACCAGCGGACTGATGAGCCTGGGGTCGGTCTACTATGAGCCGATGTGGGTGTTCTACCGCAGCGGCAGCGCCAAACCCATAGACCGCCTAAGCAGCCTTCAGGGCCAGCGGCTGGCGGTTGGCAGCGAGGGCAGCGGCACGCGTAGCCTGGCACTGCAGTTGTTGCAGGCCAACAACATGGACAGCGCGCCAACGCAGTTGCTGGCGCTGAGCGGCGTCAATGCCGCCATGGCATTGCGCCAGGGCGATGTCGACGCAGTGTTCCTGGTCGGCTCGGCCGAGTTGCCGGCAGTGCGCATTCTGTTGTTCGAGAAGGGAATACGCCTGCTGCATTTCAGCCGTGCGGCGGCCTACACCAAGTTGTTCGACACACTCTCGGCCGTGACCCTGCCGCAGGGGAGTATCGATCTGGTGCGCGACATACCCCTTGTCGACACCACCCTGCTTGCCACCACCGCCACGGTGCTGGCACGCGACACGCTGCATCCGGCGCTGGCCGGCTTGCTGGCCCAGGCCATGAATGAAGTGCATGCCGGCGCCAGCAAGTTCAACCCTGCCGTCGCATTTCCGCGCTTCACCTCGAATGAATTTCCGCCGAGTGCCGAGGCACAACGTCAATTCAAGAACGGCCCACCGTTTTTGCAACGCTATCTGCCATTCTGGGCGGCGACGCTGATCGATCGCCTGTTCGTGATGTTGCTGCCGCTGCTGGCCGTGGCGCTACCGGTGATCAAGATGACGCCCTCGCTCTACACCTGGCGCATCCGCTCGCGCATCGTGCGCTGGTATGGCGAACTGAAACTGCTGGAGCAGGAGATCGTTGCCGCACAGCATGCCGACGCAACGCAGTCGCCAAACACGCAAGACCCTCATGCACGGGAAACACGGCAATCGTCATTCCGCCAACGGCTACAGGCGATTGAACAAGCCACCTACACCCGCGCCATGCCGGTCTCCTATGCCGAGCAGGTTTACCAGCTGCGCGCCAATATCGACATGGTAGGTCGTCTACTTAACAACCAAAGGAGTCATTGATGCTGCCCACACCACAACGACTGCGATCTTGTTTGCTCGCGCTTTCGCTGATTTGCAGCATTGGCGCTTTCTCCAGCAGCCCGGCGCAAACCACACCAACTTCGCAACCCGGCACCTGGCCGACGCGCCAGGTGCGCATCATCGTGCCCTACCCGGCCGGTGGCGGCATCGACATCCTGGGACGACAGATCGCCGAGCGCATGGCACCGCTGTGGGGTCAGGCGGTGCTGGTGGAAAACCGTCCCGGTGGCTCGACCATACCGGCCACCGAGCTGGTGGCACGCGCCAGCGACGGCCATACGCTGCTGCTGACCACCGACAGCAGCATGTCGATCAACCCGCACTTGTTCAGCAAGCTGCCCTACGACGCGGTCAAGGATTTCCTGCCGGTCAGTCAGCTGGTACTGCTGCAACAGCTGATGCTGGCCCATCCATCGCTGCCGGCCAACACCCTGCCCGAGCTGATCGCGCTGGCCAAAGCCAAGCCGGGCTATATCAACTACGGCTCCTATGGCAGCGGCAGCCAGCCGCATCTGGCGGCCGAGATGCTGAAAGCACGCGCCGGCATCGACCTGGTGCACATCCCCTACAAAGGCATACCGCAGGCTGTGCCGGCGGCCATCGCCGGCGAGGTGCAGCTGACCTTCTCCGGCATTGCCTCGTCGCTGGGTCAGGTGCGCGGCGGCAAGCTCAAGGCCATCGCCATTGGTGGCAACCGACGCTCGCCACTGATGCCAGAGGTGCCGACCTTTGCCGAACTGGGCTATCCGGAAGTGGAAACGCATGCCTGGTTCGGCTTGTTCCTGCCCGCGGCTGCATCACGCGAGCTGGCAACACGGCTGCAGCGCGACATCAGCCGCTTCATGGCCGAGCCGGAATTCCGCGAGCGCCAGATCCTCGCCAAGGGCTACGATGCGGTACTGAGCACGCCCGAAGACTTCACGCTCTATCTGCGCCGCGACAGCGAGAGTCGCGCCCGGGCGATTCGCATCTCCGGCGCACGCGCGGATTAATTGGCAAAGGTCTTCTACAGCACCCGAGAAAATAACGTAACATATTGTTTTAAAAGGATTTTTTTGAATACCATCGGCCACCCTGATGCGCCAACCCCGACCACCCGACGCGGCCTGATGCTGAGGCTGCGAGCGCTTTTGCTGCGGCTTGTACTGGCGATTCTGCTGCTGCCGCTGCTGCCAGCACTATCGGCCCCGAGCTGGGCCGGCAACGTCGAGCAACGGGTGCGCGCCAGCGGCACGCTGCGGGTGTGCATCTGGCCGGATTACTACGGCATCACCCTGCGCCATCCGCGCACCCAGCAACTGCAGGGGATCGACATTGAACTCTCGGCGGCACTGGCCAGCCAGCTGCGGCTGCGACTGGAGTACGTCGACTCGTCCTTTGCCACCCTGGTCGAGGATGTACTGAGCGAGCGCTGCGATGTCGCCATGTTCGCCGTTGGCATCACGCCGCAGCGCCAGGGCGTGTTGCGCTTCACCCGGCCTTACCTGCGCAGCGACATCTATGGCATCACTCTCAGCAGTCAGCGCCGCATCCAGCGCTGGGAGGACATCGACCGCCCCGGCGTGGTGGTGGCGGTGCAGGCCGGCACCTACATGGAGCCGGTCATGGCCGGCAGCCTGAAGTCGGCGCGACTGCTGGTGGTTAAGCCACCGATGACGCGCGAGCAGGAGCTGGAGTCCGGTCGTGCCGATGTTTTCATGACCGACTATCCCTACAGCCGTCGATTGCTCGATAACGCCGACTGGGCTCGGCTGATCACACCGAGCACGCCATTTCATCTGGTTTCGTACGGCTATGCGGTCAAGCCCGGCGACGATGCCTGGTGGAAGCTGATCGATGACTTCGTCGCCAGCATCCGTCGTGACGGCCGGCTGCTGAATGCGGCCCGGCGTTTCGGTCTGACCGATATCGTGGTGCGCGACTGAGCATGTCAACGCGCGGCATAGCGGGCTTTCTATCACGCATGGCTGGTCGCACAGTCACCTCTGGCGATGCGCCACGTGCACTGGCCCTGGGCGCAGTGAGCGGGCTGATTGTGCTGGGCATCACCGCGCTGCATGTCAGCAACGAATACCAGCAAACCATGGCGCGCGAGACCGTGAAGTCAGAGCTGCTGGCGCGGGTACTGGAAGATCACGCCACCCGCACCTACAACGGTA
>CAIPUP010000106.1 GCA_903868285.1 uncultured beta proteobacterium | reverse complement strand
TGACAGCACCTGTTCTGCGCGAACCCGATCGAAGCCACCCGAGGCGATGAAGCTGCCGGCAAAGGCCTTGCGCAGTGTGTGTTTAAAATCCTCGGGTACGGTTGGCGCGCCCATGGCGGAGTGATCCACCAGGTGCAAATACAGCAGCCCCATGTCTGACAGTGACTGCACCAGCGCCAGCAGCTGTTCCTGCATGCCCGGAAAATCGCCGGTGCTGTTGAAGGCGCCGTAGGGCGAGAGTCGGATGCCGATGTGTTCAGGCCCGATGGCTTCGGCGCAGGCCTGTGCCACCGCCAGTACCAGGCGGTTGCGGCCCTCGGCATTGCCGCCCCAGGCGTCGCTGCGCGTGTTGACGTTGGCATTCAAAAACTGCTCCAGCAGATAGCCGTTGGCCGCATGCAATTCAATGCCATCGAAGCCGGCCTGCATGGCCAGCCTGGCGCATTGGGCGTATTCGGTAATGACGGTCTGGATATCGGCTTCCTGCATGGCTTTGGGCTGGCTGTGCGGCTGCGCGCCGAGGCTGTCGGTATGGATCTCGCCCGGACAAACGGCATCGGTCGGGCCCAGCACCTGTGCGCCTGCCGGCAGATTGGCGCTTTGACTGACGCGGCCGGTATGCATGACCTGCACCACGATCCGGCCACCGGCGGCATGCACCGCATCGGTGATGACCTTCCAGCCTGCGACCTGTGCAGCATTGAACAGGCCGGGAATGCGGGCGTAGCCCAGACCATTGGGCGATGGCGCTGTGCCCTCGGTGATGATCAGGCCGGCGCTGGCGCGCTGGGCGTAGTACTCGGCCATCAGCGCGTTCGGTGTGTTTGCCTCCAGTGCGCGACTACGCGTCATTGGCGCCATCACGACACGATTGGACAGGCGCAACGTGGGCAGTCTGGGAAAGCTGAAAGAATCAAACAACATTTGGCCTCTCCAAGATGGGTCAGGACGGGTTGGTTCGGGTGCACCGCTATAATCCCACGCTTGGACCAGCCGGGTTGCGTTTTCAAGCGCTAGTACCAAAGCGCCAGGCATGGTCCATTGCTACGGCGTTGTCACGCTGTAGTGTTTCTGCAGGGCCGTTAGCTCAGTTGGTTAGAGCAGAGGACTCATAATCCTTTGGTCGTTGGTTCGAGTCCAACACGGCCCACCAACTCTTGCCGAGTGTTGTATGTCTGCTTCTGCCAGCACGTCTCCCGAATCCGCTTTGATCGCCGTTCGCCTGATGGCGATACGCTATGCCGCGCAGGACACGCATGTGTTTGAATTCGCGCCCGTCGCTGGTGGAGTGCTGCCTGCAGCAGCACCCGGTGCGCATATCGATCTGCACCTGCCGGGTGGCGCGGCCGGCAGCAGGGTGCGCAGCTACTCGCTGCTGTTGTCAGCCGATCTGGCCGTGGATGTGCCGCGGCCGTATTACCGCGTGGGCGTCAAGCGCGATGCCCACAGCAGCGGTGGATCGCGCTATCTGCATGAGCAGCTGCGGGTCGGCATGACACTCGAGATCAGCCCACCGCGCAATCATTTCCCCTTGCATGAGGGTGATGCGCCCAGCGTGTTCATCGCCGGTGGTATCGGCATCACGCCGATCTGGTCGATGCTGCAACGCCAAGCGGCGCGCGGCTTTGCCTGGGCTTTGCATTACGCCTCGCGTACGCGCGAGGAGGCGGCCTTTGCCGCAGAGCTGCAGGCCTTGCCGGCGGTGCACTTGCATATCGACGCAGAGCAGCAGGGACGGGTACTGGACATTGCTGCCATCGTTGCCGCAGCGCCGGCCGGGGCGCATTTCTATTGTTGCGGCCCCAAGCCGATGCTGGCGGCCTTCGAAGACGCCACGTCGGATGTGCCGGCGCAGCGTGTGCATCTGGAATATTTTTCCGCCAAGCAGGAGGCCGCCAGCGCCGGTGGCTATACCGTGGTGCTGGCGCGCTCGGGACGCGAGCTGGCGGTGCCCGAGGGACGCTCCATTCTGGATGTGCTGCGCGAGGCCGGGGTAGAGGTCGGCTACTCCTGCGAGCAGGGCGTGTGTGGCGCTTGCGAGACCAAGGTGCTTGCTGGTACGCCCGACCATCGTGACTCCATCCTCACCACCTCCGAGCGTGAGGCCAGTCGCAGCATGATGATCTGCTGCTCGGGCAGTCATAGTGCCCGCCTGGAGCTCGATCTCTAGCAAATTTATCTGTAAATTATTGTTTATAAACAACTTTTCAGAGGTTGCCCATGTGTAAGCGATTGGCTCTTGTTAGTCTCCTGATGCTGTCGGGGCTGGCCCTGGCGCTGGCCCAGGGTGTGCAGGCACAGTCACGCTGGCCGGAGCGGCCGGTGCGCATCGTGGTGCCGTATGCCGCCGGTGGCAACACCGATGGCATTGCCCGCATTACTGCCCAGGCCATGCAGGAGAGCTTAGGCCAGCCGTTCGTGGTGGAGAACCGTGTCGGCGGCAATGGCAGTGTGGCGGCCGAATTCACCGCCCGCGCCGAACCCGATGGTCACACCTTGTTCATGGCGGTGCAGGGCATCTTTGCCATCGTGCCAGCGATGAGTAAGGTGCGCTACGACCCGATCGCCGACTTCACGCCGATCAGCATCATTGGCTCGAACCAGTTCGCGCTGAGCGTTGGCAAGGCGGTGCCGGTGAACAGCTTCAAGGAATGGCTGGACTGGGCGCGTGCCCAGCCCGCCGGCAAGCTGAATTACTCCTCGGGCAGCATCGGCAGTGGCAGCCATCTCACAATGGCGCTGTTGCTGGCGCGCGCTGGCATCAAGGCCGAACACGTGCCCTACAAGGGTGGCGCGCTGTCCTTGCAGGCGCTGGTGTCGGGGCAGGTGCCGATGGGCTTCAACAATGTGTCCGAGGTCATTCCCTTTGGCAAAACCGGCGAGCTGAAATTGCTGGCCGTGTCGGGTGTACGTCGGGCGCATCAGGTGCCCAATGTGCCGATGGTGGCCGAGGCCGGATTCCCCGGTTTTGATTCCACCACCTGGAACGGTCTGGTCGGTCCGGCCAAACTGCCGCGTGCCATTGTCGATCGCATTCACAATGAGATCCGTCGCCGCGTCACCGAACCGGCCTTCATGCAGCGCATGGACGGCCTGGGCGTGGATGTGGTGGGCAATACCCCGGAAGAATTTGCCGCCATCATTCGCAGCGATATTCCGCGCTGGGCCGAGGCGGTGCGCCTGTCTGGCGCCAAGGTGGAATAAGCCAAGCCGTAAATTTTCATTTCAATCCCAACCCATTTCAATCAATCCCAACCAAGAGCAACCTGCAATGAGCAAAGAAAAACATGTCCTGATTTCCGGTGGCGGCCCCGTTGGCGTGGTGACCGGTTTGGCGCTGGCGCGTGCTGGCATACGCGTCACCGTGTTCGATCGTCTGCCCAAGCCAGCCGAGGATCATCGCGCTGCCACCTTGCAGCCTTCAACGCTGGATCTGTTCGTCAAGCTCGGTCTGACCGATGAGATCCTGCGTCAGGGCATCGAGTCGCCGGTGTTTCAATGGCGCGATCGCATCACCAATGACATCGTGGCCGAGTTCGACTACCGCATGCTGGCCGGTGAGTCACGCTATCCGTTCGTAATCCAGCTCGAGCAGCACAAGACGATCTATATCGCCCTCGCTGCCGCAATGAAAGAGCCGCTGTTCACCATGCATCGTCCGGCCGAGGTGCTCTCGGCCAGCCAGACCGCCGATGGTGTCACGCTGGAAGTCAAACACGAAGATGGTAGCGTGCGCAGCTACCAGGGCGACTACCTCATCGGCTGCGATGGCGGCCGCTCGGTGATACGCAAGACCATGGGCGTGAGTTTCGATGGCTTCACCTGGCCCGAGCGCTTCAACATCGTTGCCACCACCACCGACTTCGAGCCCGACAACTATCGCTTCCGCAACTATTGCTCGCATCCCGACCGCTGGTGTGCGCTGATGAAGGTGCCGGGCGATGACGGCAAGGGCATCTGGCGCTGCCTGTTCCCGGCCAAGGAAGAGGAGTCCGACGAGTACGTCATGAGCGACGAGTGGATACAGGCGCGCTTCGATGAGTGCCTGCCCTCGGACAAGCCCTACCAGATCGTGCATCGCAATATGTACAGCGTGCATCAGCGCGTGGCGGGCAAGTTCAATCAGGGCCGCTTTGTGCTGGCCGGCGATGCCGCGCATGTCAACAATCCGGTCGGCGGCATGGGCATGAACAGCGGCCTTCAGGACGGCCTCAACCTGGCCGACAAGCTGACCCAGATCCTGTTGCATGGTGCGGATGCAACCGCGCTATTGGATCGCTATGACCGTCAGCGCCGCCTGACCGCAATTGAATACGTGCAGGCGCAATCCATCGCCAACAAGAAAACGCTGGAGGAAAAAGATCCGGCGGTGCGTCAGACCAACCTCGACAATCTGCGCCGTATGGCCAACGACAAGGTCAAGGCGCTGGATTTCGTGCGCCGTGCCTCGCTCGTAGCGATGCTGGAAAAAGCGGAAAGTATTCAATAACTTGGTAATAGTTCAAGGAGGGGGTATGGCGGCCATCGAAGTTCGCAAGGACATCGCGTTCGCAGGTTGTGGTGGGCAGCCATTCAAGGGTGTGCTGTATCGCCCGGCTGGCGTCGGGCCGCACCCGGTACTGGTGGCGGTGCATGGTGGTGGCTGGAAGCGCGGTTCGCCCGATAGCTACGCGGTTCTCGGCCCCTGGCTGGCCGAGCGCGGCTATGCGCTGTTTGCCACCACCTATCGCTTTGCCGCCCCCGGCAAGCCGAGTTGGCCGCATGCGTTTCACGACGTCCGCGCCGCAGTGCAGAACTTGCGTGGACGTGCCAGCGAATTTGGTATCGATCCGTCACGCATCGGCTTGATGGGTGATTCCGCCGGCGGCAACCTGGCGGCGCTGGTGGCACTGGCTGGTGATCTGCCCGAGTTTGCACAAGGCAATGCCGGTCAGGCGCATGGCGAGCTGTCGACCAAGGTCAAGGCCCTGGTGGGCGTGTTTGGCGTCTACGACCTGGTGGCGCAATGGCGGCATGATCAGCTCGCCAGACCTCTCGACCAGATCAGCGAACAGTTTGTTGGCTGCAGCCTGACCGAAGATCGCAAGCCTTACTTCGAAGCCTCGCCGCTGTCGTATGTGTCGACACGGCGCAGCGATACCGCGGTGCTGCTGGCCTGGGGCAGCGAGGACGACATCGTCGATCCGCGCACGCAGAGCGTGGTGATGCTCGAGGCACTGAAGCAGGCCAAGCACTATGTGCGCACGGTGATCATTCCGGGTGCGCCGCACTTCTGGGTCAGTGAACCGCTGGATGAGCCCGGCAGCTATAACGGCTTCTTCGCGCCGCGCTTGCTGCGGTTTTTGCAGGAGCAGTTGTAGGCGCAAATCACTGTGATGCGATGTTGTGCGCCACCGCAGCCATAAAAAAAGCCCGCCGAAGCGGGCTTTTTTTCAGCCGAACAATAATTACATCGGCTTGATATTGGTGGCTTGCGGGCCTTTCGGGCCGGTTGCCGTTTCAAATTCCACTTTTTGGCCGTCTTTCAGTGAACGGAAACCGTTCGACTGAATGGCGGAGTGGTGAGCAAACAGATCCTTACCGCCGTCGTCCGGGGTGATGAATCCGAAACCCTTGGCGTCGTTGAACCATTTAACAGTGCCGGTGGCCATGCTGTATTTCCTTTGAAGATTATTGATGAGGAACCGGGGCTATGCCCGGGCAGGACCATCGCGGAGGGAACTTGATACCTGAGATGCCTAAACAACGAGGCTACTGAAAGTAACTACGAACGCGCTTACGTAAGGGTCGTGCAAACCAAATTATACGGCATAACATCCGGATTCGCTTGGATATTTTTGTTCTAAGCCGGTTTGTGCGGTGTCAGTCCGGTTTTGCGCCGGTGTAGCGGATCACCGGACCCCATTTGCGGAACTCGCTCTGGATCAGGCGACCGAAGGCCTCACTGCTACCGCCAGCCGGCTGAATCAGATTGCGCTCGAACAGCTCGCGCACGTCAGGCAATGCCAGGATGCGTTGCACTTCCTGATTCAGGCGCTCGATGATGGCGCGTGGTGTGCCAGCGCAGCGGCGGCGGCTGGTGCCCCGTTGTACGGAATATGCAGTACATACAGCCTGGCCTCGGTCTTGAGCAGCTCCATGCTCAGATGCGAGCCTTAGCCATTGCCGAGCGATGCGTAATTGAGCTTTTCGGGTGCTTTGCGAGCGCTGTCGATGAATTGCGTCACGCTATCCATGCCCGACGCCGACGCCGCCGGCCTGTGGCCGGTTTTCCACCAGCACAGGTTGCCCCAGGCGGTCTTTCAGCCGCTCGGCAATCACGCGCGCTGGGATATCCACCGAGCCGCCCGGCGCGCCGACTGCGATCAGGCGCAGGCTGCGACTTGGCCATGTTGGCTCCTGACGCCCGTCCTGCGCGCAGCACAGTGATGCGATAACGATGAGTGACAGCAGACTGACAGTTCGGAACCGGCGCATGTGAGCGAGGCCGTTCAGGTGCAAGAGTGGGCTGGAGTAGAATGACCCGCATGATATCGACTCCAGCTAAGCGGTTGCCAATCACGTCGCGAATTGCGTTACTCAGCGCACTCGGGCGGCACGTGTTGTCGGTGTTGCTGGTTCTGGCCTGCATGCTGAATGGTGCCTTGGCGCAGGCGCAGGGCAAGGCGCAGGGCAAGGCCCCTGTGGAAGACCGCACCCCTAACCGGGATGCCCTGCTAGACGGTCAGCAGCGCCTTGATTTTGCGCGTCAGTACTGGCGCCGCGCGGCAGACGATGCCGGGCGTGCCCAGGCCGAGGCCGCCGAGCAG
>CAIPUP010000105.1 GCA_903868285.1 uncultured beta proteobacterium | reverse complement strand
TTCTCACGTCGCAAAGCGACCTTGCGTGCACAGTTCGGCGCAGGCTTGATTGCTCTGGTGAGTGCCCTGGGGCTGAGCGCCCTGAGCCTGAACCTGCAGGCACAGACCTTTCCGGCCAAGCCGGTCAAGGTCATGGTCACCTTCACCACCGGTGGTGCTGCAGATATCACCGCACGGGTGGTGTCGGACCAGCTGGCGCGACTGTGGAATGGCCAGGTGGTGGTGGAGAACCGCATCGGTGCTGGCGGCAACATCGGTGTCGAGGCGGTGTACCGCTCGGCTGCTGACGGCTACACCCTGCTGATGGCCTCCAACACCCATGCCATCAATCAGGCGCTGTATCAGAAGCTGCCGTTTGATCTGGTGAAAGATTTCTCGGCACTCGGTCTGGCCACCTCCACGCCAATGGTGCTGGCGGTGAACCCACGCATGCAGGTGAAAACCATGAAGGATTTCACCGCCCTGCTGCGCTCCAGCCCGGGCAAGATCGACTACGCCACTTGCGGCGTGGCCACCGCGCACCATTTCGCCATGGAGCTGTACAAGCACGCCACCAAGACCTTTGCCGTACATATTCCGCATCGTGGTTGTTCGCCGGCGGTGACCGATGCGGTGGGTGGCCAGGTGGATGTGGTGGTGGCCTCGCTGGCTGCGGTATTGCCGTTTGCCAAGCAGGACAAGCTGCGCATCGTCGGACTGACCTCGAAGGACCGCTCCGCTTCGGTGCCCGAGTACCCGACCTTTCGCGAGTCCGGTGTGCCCGAGCTGAAGAACTTTGCCGTGGAGAACTACTACGGTTTCATGCTGCCGGCCGCCACGCCGCGCGAGGTGCAGGCCAAGATCGAGGCCGATATCCGGCGCGTGCTGGCCATGCCGGAAGTCAAAACACGCCTGAATGGCGCCGGACTGGATATCACGCCGTCCTCACCGGCAGAAATGACCAGCCTGCTGCGTAATGACATCGAGGCGTTCCGTCGCGCTATCGATATCGCCGGCATCAAGCCGGAATAAATCCGTTTCCTCTCTGGAGTCTCATCGTGGGAAAACTCAATATCAGTCTGGCTTGCTGTGATTACGATCGCTGCCGGGCTTTGTTCGATGGCCGGGTGCAGATCGAGGGCTGCGAGGTCGCTGCCACCGCACTCGAACCCGAAGAAGCGTTTCATCGCGCCTTCAAGTTTCAGGAGTTCGATGTCTCGGAACTGTCGTTGTCGTCCTATACCAACACCCTGGCCAAGGGTGAGAACGACTATGTCGCGATTCCGGCTTTTGTGTCGCGCCTGTTCCGCCATTCCGGCATCTACATCCGCACCGATCGCGGCATCAAGACCCCGGCCGATCTGAAAGGCAAGACTATCGGTCTGCCGGAATACCAGATCACCGCTAACGTCTGGATTCGCGGCATTCTCAACGACGAGTACGGCGTCAAGGCCTCCGATGTGCACTGGCGCCAGGGTGGTCAGGAAGAGCCCGGCCGCGAGGAGCGCGCCCCGCTGCGCCTGCCGCCGGAGATTGATTTGCAGCGCATCCCGAACGATCGCTCGGTGTCGCAGATGCTTGAGTCCGGTGAGCTCGACGGCATGATCGGTGCACGTGCGCCATCCTGCTTTACCCGTGGCGCGCCCAATGTTGCGCGCATGTTCCCCGACTACCGGGCGGCCGAGGAAGAGTATTTCGGCCGCACCCGTATTTTTCCCATCATGCATGTCATCGGCATTCGCAAATCACTGGTGGAGAAGCATCCCTGGCTGCCGGTGAATGTGTTCAAGGCCTTTATCCGCGCCAAGGAGATGGCCTGGTATGAGCTGGGTCAGATCGGTCACCTGTTCAACAGTCTGCCCTGGGGCGTGCAGGAGTTTCACAAGGCGCAGGCGCTGATGGGTCAGGATTACTGGAGCTATGGCCTGGAGGCCAACCGTCATGTGCTGGATGCCTTCACCCGCTATCACCATGAGCAGGGCATCTCGGCGCGGCGCGTCTTGCCCGAGGAGTTGTTCCATCCGGCGTCGCTGGATCTGTCCAAGGTTTGACCGTCAAGGTCTGATCATCGGGTTAGTGGCTTTCGTTGTGGTGGGGAGGAGCAAGCATGAGCGCGGCAACACGCAGTGTTCAATTCACGGTCAATGGTCAGTTGCGGTCGGTGCAGGTTGAGCCGCGGTTAAATCTGGCGGATTGCCTGCGCCACAGCCTGGGCTGCACCGGCACGCATGTCGGTTGCGAGCATGGCGTGTGCGGTGCCTGCACTGTGCTGGTGGATGGTCGCAGTGCACGGGCCTGCTTGATGTTGGCTACCCAGGCTGAAGGTTGCACCATCGAAACCGTTGAAGGTCTGGCGACCAGTGCCGAGGAACTGTCGGTGCTGCAGCAATCGTTTTGGGATTTGCATGGACTGCAGTGCGGCTTTTGCACCCCGGGCGTGCTGATGAGCCTGACCGAGCTGTTGCGCAGCAATGCCGCGCCGAGCGAAGCGCAAGTGCGGGATGTGCTGTCCGGCCATCTGTGTCGATGCACTGGGTACCAGAACATCGTCGCGGCGGCGCTGGAAGCAGCGCGGCGGATGCGTGGCGAGACGCCGCGCCAGGCCGGAATGGCGGTGTCGGCATGAATGCGCCACTGCAGCCGGCGGCGCAATGGGAGCGCAAGTCGGACAACGCCGCGCGCATTGTCGGCACACGCGCCCGGCGCATCGAGGACCCGGCGCTGTTGCGTGGTGCCGGACGTTATCTGGATGACCTGTCGCTGGAGGGTGTGCTGTATGCCGCGTTCTTGCGCAGTCCGCATGCGCATGCCCGTTTCAGTCATATCGACACTGCGGCGGCGCTTGCCCTGCCCGGGGTTGTGGCGGTTTACACGGCAAAAACCATACTGCCGGCGCTGAGTCGTTTGCGCATGCCGCTGGGCTTTCCCACCACGCAGTTCGATAACGCCTGCACGCCCTGGGTGCTGTGCCCGCAGGAAGTGTGCTTTGCCGGCGAGGCGGTGGCCCTGGTGCTGGCACATTCGCGCCATCTGGCCGAGGACGCGCTGGCCCTGATCGAGGTCGACTGGGATCCATTGCCGGCGATTGCCGATTGCCGCGATGGCCTCAAACCGGGTGCGCCCAAGGTGCGCAGTGAAACCGCCGAGAACGCGCTGACGCGTTTTCGCGTCGGCTATGGCGATTGCGACACGGCTCTCGCCAGTGCGCCGCATCGCTTCAGCCTCAGCCTGAGCCAGCATCGCGGTGCGGCGCATCCGATGGAAGGTCGTGGCGCGATGGCACGCTGGGATGACACCGAGCAGCGCCTCAACATGTGGTCCTCGACCCAGATGTCACATGAGCTGTACTACATGCTGTCGGACATGCTGGGTCTGCCGGAATCGCAGGTACGGGTGATTGCGCCGGATGTCGGCGGTGGCTTTGGCTCGAAGTTTCTGGTCTATCCGGAGGAGATTGCAGTGGCTGCGGCAGCGCGACTGTGCCGCCGGCCGGTGAAGTGGGTGGAGGACCGGCAGGAACATTTTCTGGCTGGCATTCAGGAGCGTGACCAGTATTTCGAGCTCGAGGTGGCCACTGACAAAGAGGGTCATGTGCTGGCGATACGCGGCACGCTGGTGCACGACCAGGGTGCCTATACGCCGCAGGGTGTCAACTGTCCCTACAACTGCGCCACCTCGGTCACCGGGCCTTATCTGATTCCGGCCTATGAGATGCAAGTGATCGTGGCCCAGACCAACAAGGTGCCGGTGATCCCGGTACGCGGTGCCGGTTACCCGGAAGCGGCCTTTGTCAGCGAGCGCATCATGGATCGCATCGCAGCCGAGCTCGGGCTCGACCGGGCCGAAGTACGCCGGCGTAATTTGGTACCGGCACACAAGATGCCGTACGAGAAGCCGCTCAAGAACCGCGCCGGTGTGGGCATTGTGCTCGACAGTGGCGACTATCCGGCCTGTCAGGTCGATGTGCTCACCGCGATTGATTACGCCGGCTTCCCGGCGCGTCAGGCTGCTGCACTGGCCGAGGGACGCTATATCGGTCTGGGCATGGCGCATGGGGTCAAGGGCACCGGTCGCGGGCCATTCGAGTCCGGCACGGTACGCATCACGCCCTCCGGCCAGATTACGGTTTCGACCGGCGCGCTGGCCATGGGCCAGGGCATCAAGACCGCGCTGGCCCAGGTGTGTGCCGAGCAGCTCGGCGTGGCGATCGATCAAATTCAGGTCATTGCCGGTGACACGGCCGCGGTGTCGTTGGGCATCGGTGGCGCAGCCAGCCGGCAAATGGTGACGGCCGGTTCTTCGGTGCATTTTGCTGCGCTCGAGGTGCGCAACAAGGCCATCAAGATGGCGGCGGCCATGCTCGAGGCGGCCGAGGCCGATCTGGAGCTGGCCGAGGGCCGGGTGCGGGTGACCGGTACTGATCGCGGCGTGACGCTGTCGGATATTGCCAAGCGCTTGCGCGGCGTGGCCGGCTACGCTCTGCCCGAGGGCATGGATGTGGGCCTGGAGGCCTCGATCAACTGGCGCACCGATCAGATGCCCTATGCCAATGGTTTTCATGCCTGCGAGGTCGAGGTCGACCCCGGCACGGGCGGGGTGAAAATCCTGCGCTATGTTGCTTTGCAGGACAGCGGCAAGCTGGTCAATCCGACCCTGGTCGAGGGACAGCTGCATGGCGGCATCGTGCATGGCATCGGCAACGCGCTGTTCGAATTCATGGCCTTTGATGACCAGGCCCAGCCGCTCACCACCACCCTGGCCGACTATCTGCTGCCGGGGGCGGGCGAGATGCCGAACATCGAAATTCTGTTCCGCGAGAGCCCGTCGCCCTACAACCCGCTGGGGGTGAAGGGGGTGGGCGAGGGTGGCACGGTGCCGGTGGCGCCGGCCATTGCCTCGGCGGTGGAGAACGCCCTGCAACCGTTCGGGGTGTGCATCACGGCCGCGCCGATCACACCGCCAGCACTGCTGCGGCAGATACTGGCGGCGCAGATGACTGCTCAGCCAGCCTGATACATAAACGCCAGGATGGCCTCACCGAGTTCGCGGTCGGCGGTGTTGAAGTGCGCGATGAGCGAGGTGTGGTTGTGGCCTGGTCGCTGCAGCCAGCGCAGGCGGCGGTCGTCCACCCCGCCCTGGGCCTGCGCCAGCCGCCAGAACAGTTCGGCACAGTAGACATCGATCAGCGGATTTTCGAACTCGGCCACGGCGATGAAGGTTGGCACGCTGTTGGCGTCGACATGGTTGACCGACGAGACATCCTCGTAGCGCGCGGCATCGACGCCGTAATAGGCCTCGACCTTGCGTGCGTTGGGGTTCTCGGCCAGGTTGTCCGCCCGCATGCGACCTGACACCACGATATGACCGGCAATGCCCGGGTCGGGCCGGCCCTGTGCATCGCGCGGCTGCAGCCGCCGGTCGTAGGCGTAGCTGCCGGTATGTGCGCCACCGGCTGACTGACCCATGATGAACACCCGCTGCGGATCGGCATCCCAGCGGGCTGCCTGCGCCCGCGCCCAGGCCACCACCAGACCGACGTCTTCACTGCCGGCCGGATAGGGGCTGTCCGGGGCATTGCGATATTCCATGTTGATGGCCACCACGCCCTGGCGCGCAAACCAGCGCGGCACATTGGAATAGATCTGCTCTGTGCGGTCTTTCTCGCCATCGGTGAATGCGCCACCGTGCACAAAAATCAGCACCGGCGTGCTGTCTGCACCGGCGGCAGCGCGCGCCTGTGCCATGGCGTCCGGCTGTGGCGCGTAGACATCCAGCCGCTGCCGGGCATGCGGGCCATAGGCGATGTCACGCTCGATACGCAGATCACCTTGCGGCGCATGCGCCAGCACAGCACTGAACTGTTCCACCATCAGTGCCACATTGCCCGAGACGCGGGTGGCACCCGTCGTCGCCGGCCCGCTGGCCCAGCGCGGACCGATCTCGGCCATCAGCGCCAGCAGCGCGGGGGGTATTGCAACTTCTTGATTCATAAGGGTTTTTTACGTCTATGCTTACAGCTTGGGTATCCCCGCGCCGTTGACCACCTTGGTCCACTTGTCGATTTCGGCGCGCATGAACTGGCCGAATTCCTGGGGGCTGCCGCCGCCGATTTCAAAGCCCTGATTGGCCAGTGCCTGACGCACTGCGGGCATTGCCAGTGCCTTGTTCGACTCGGCATTCAGGCGCTGCACGATGTCGCTGGGTGTGCCGGCTGGTGCCACCAGTCCGAACCAGGCAGTGACATCGAAGCCCGCCAGACCGCCTTCGTTCACCGTCGGCACATCCGGCATCGAGGCCAGGCGCTTGCTGGTGGTGACGGCAAGGATTTTCAGCTTGCCGCTCTTGGCCAGCGGGATGGCATTGGGCACGTTGGGGAACATCATGGCCACTTCGCCCTTGACCACCGCCGTCACGCCTTCGGGCGAGCCTTTGTAGGGGATGTGCGTGGTCTTGGCGCCGGTCAGGGCGTTGAACAGCTCGCCGCCCAGATGCATCGAGGTACCGTTGCCGGCCGAGGCGTAGTTGACTTCGCCGACCGGTTTGCTCTTGACCCAGGCCACCAGCTCCTTGACCGAATTCACCGGCACATCCATGCCGACGATGAGTGCGTTCGGGCTGGAGGCGAGGTTGATCACCGGCACGAAATCGCGCAGGGCGTCATAGGGCATCTTGGCGTACAGCGCCGGGTTGATGCCATGCGAGCTGATGGTGGCCAGCAGCAGGGTGTAGCCATCCGGGGCCGAGCGCGCCACCACGTCACCGGCGATATTGCCGCCGGCGCCGGGACGGTTTTCCACCACGAAGGATTGCCCCAGCGACTTGGACAGCTGATCGGCCACGGTGCGCGCCAAAATGTCCGAGGTGGAGCCGGGTGACAGCGTCACCAGCAGTCGCACCGGCTTGGTCGGCCAATGGTTGGCGTGCCCCGCATGCCCCGCGTTGCTTTGTGCCTGGGCCTGGCCGTGTGCGCTGAGCAGGCTCAGGCCCGTCAGCATGCCAACCATGCTTGCTACAAGGGCAAGCCGGCGCGAACTGCCGGGACGGTTCATGGATCGGTAAAAAGAATGGGAAAACAACATGATGCGCACTCCTGATGGATGTAAGCCGCGAGAGCTGACCCGGGCCAGAACGAGATGCAAATTCTGTGATGATTCTAACTGAGCCGATTGCATCGACCGGCTAAGCTGGCGCTGTTGGTCGTTGATGGGTTGTCGCAATCATCAGCAAATCCGCGATGTATCCGGGCGCTGTTGCTACGAGCATCGATGTTTCAACGCAATCGAATCAGTGCAATTCAGGAGAGCTTCAACATGGCCGCACGTCACCCCCTTCCGCCCGAACTCGTGGGTATGTCCCTTGAGGAAATCGCCAAGCGCTATACCGGACGCTTTCGCGATAAGAAGCCAGACTGGTATGCCTTCGAGGACGCCAAGATCGAAGGCTACAAGCGCGCCCAGCATCGCTTCATCGGCGCGGGTGGCTCGGGCAAGCACAATGATCCGGATGTCATCCCGGCGCGTGGCCACACGCTGTCGATCATGTATGTCGAGCCGGGTCAGGGTAATGCCCCGCACACCCATGAAGTGGAAGAAACCTTTTTCGTGCTCGAGGGTTTCCTCAACGTATTCATCGAGGACGAGCAGGGCAACCGTGTCTACAGCCGTCTGGGCAAATGGGAGTGCGTGGCCTGCCCGCCCGGGGTGATCCATGGCTATGTCAACGACAGTCTCGAGCCGGTGTATTTCCAGGTCATGCTCGGCCGCGCCAAGCCGGAAACCATGGGCTATGCCGATGACTCGCTGTTCAACAAGCGCGATGCGCATCTGAAGACCTGAGGCCGATGCCAAGCGAGGTGGGCAGTGGTGCGGCCCTGGCGCAGCACCCCCATGCACAGCACCCCCATGCACAGCACCCCATGGCAACGCACGTGCTGGCCAATGACAAGGGCATCGACTTCGATGCGCTGCAGGCTTTGCCGGTCGCTTCGGCAACACGCGCCCCTGAAACGCGCCGCCCGGGCATCCTGATCCTGCCCGAGATGTTTGGCCTGAATGCACCGATGCAGGCGCTGGCCGATGGCTGGGCGGCGCGTGGTCATCCGGCGCTGGTGCCGAATGTGTTCTGGCGCAGCGCCACGCCGCGTGGCCTGGGCTATGACGGCGCCGATCGCGAACTGGCCTGGCAGCGACTGCATGCGCTGGACGTCGATCAGGCGGTGCGCGATCTGCGTATCGCCGTGGCCGCACTGCGCGCCATGCCCGGCTGCAACGGCAAGGTGCTGGCGATCGGTTTTTGCGCCGGCGGTCTGCTGGCGTATCTGGCGGCGGCGCGCTGTGGCAGGGCTGAGGAACAGGGGGTTGATACGACGGGGGTCGATGCCGCGGTGGCCTTCTATGCCTTAGGCATTGCGCGCTATCTGCCCGACATGGCTGCCATCCGTTGCCCGCTGCAACTGCATTACGGTCTGCGCGATCAGCATGTGCCGGCGAGCGAAGTGGCGGCCGTGGCGCAGGCCATGCAGCGTGCAGCGCCGGACAATGCGCGGCTTGAATTGCATCGCTACGATGCCGGCCACTCGTTTTTCAACAACGTGCGCCCGGGCTATGACGCAGCGGCAGCGGGGTTGGCGGCGGAGCGTCTGGATGTCTTGCTAGAGACATTGTAACTTATTGATTTAATTGATTTTTTTGCTTTACGGAAAGCGTCGGCCGGTCGCGTAAAATCGGCCGATGAACCTGCTCGAACACCTCAATCCGGAACAACTCGCCGCCGTTACCCTGCCCAACCAGTCCGCGCTCATTCTTGCTGGCGCCGGCTCGGGCAAGACCCGCGTTCTCACCACCCGCATCGCCTGGCTGATCCAGACCGGTAACGTCAGTCCGCAAGGCGTGCTGGCCGTGACCTTCACCAACAAGGCCGCGCGCGAGATGACCACGCGTCTGGCGGCGATGATGCCGATCAACACCCGCGGCATGTGGATCGGTACCTTTCATGGCCTGTGCAACCGCCTGTTGCGGGCGCACTTTCGCGATGCCGGCCTGCCGCAGCTGTTCCAGATTCTCGATACCCAGGATCAGCTCTCGGCGGTCAAGCGCGTGCTGGCGGGCATGAATGCCGACACCGACAAGTTTCCGCCCAAGCAGGTGCAGTACTTCATCAACGACGCCAAGGAAGAAGGCCAGCGCGCCAAGGATGTGCCCATCCATGACGACATGTCGCGCCGCTATGCCGAGTTCTTTGCGGCCTACGATGAACAGTGCCAGCGCGAGGGCGTGGTCGATTTTCCCGAGCTGTTGCTGCGCAGCTATGAGTTGCTTTCGAAGAACCAGATTCTGCGCGAGCACTATCAGCGCCGTTTCAGCCACATCCTGGTGGACGAGTTCCAGGACACCAACCGGCTGCAATACCGCTGGCTGAAACTGCTGGCCGGCAGCGCCGAGGCGGCTGCGCAGGGCCGCGAGCCGAATGTGGTACTGGCTGTGGGGGACGACGATCAGTGCCTGGTCGAGGGCACAAAGATCAGTATGGCTGATGGTACGCGGCGTGCCATCGAACGTATCCGTGTTGGTGATCAGGTGCTGTCCTGCTTTGGCAGTGGCGGATTGCGAGCCGCCAGCGTTGAAAAGGTGTTTCGCAAGCCTGGCCGACATGAGATTGTGCGTATTCGCTTGGCCTCGGGCCGTGTCATTGAGAGTACGCCGGAGCACACCCATTTCGCGGGGTTTGTTGCGGGGCATTCTCCGCAACGGCACTTTGTCTATCTGATGCACAAGCGCGGCATCGGCTACCGCATTGGCACAACCCAGGTCTACACCCAGGGGCAACGCCGTCCGATGCTGGGCTTCATGCAGCGTTGCCTGCAGGAGCATGGTGATGCGTTGTGGATACTGGGCAGCCATGCCAGCGAGAACTCGGCTCGCGCAGAGGAAGAGATTCTGTCGCTGAAGTTTGGACTGCCCAAATTGCCCTTCGTGCCGCGCAAGGGCAAGGGTGTCAACGGCCTGGTGCATGACAGTAAATTTTTAAAGCAGGTATTCGCTGCGCTGGACACCAGTGCCGCCGCCGCGCGCTTGTTGCACGAAAGGGGTCTGAGTCTGGAGCAGCCGCACCATCAGCCGCGCTCGCGTGATTCCAACCGACGCAATATCGTGGTGACGCTGTGTGCTGACCAGCGCGGGCGCAGTCCCATGCACCGGGTTGCCGTGATGGGCAATGACGCTGACGGCCGCCGGCGGCTTGAGGCCTTGGGGCACCAGGTGCGTGCTGCGAAAAAAAATTCCGACAGCTGGCGTGTGGAAACGGTGCGGCGGGATTTTTCCGAAGCCATGCAGATGGCCGAACAGCTGCGCAGGGCATTGTCCGGGCAGCTGGTGTTAAAGGCGCGATTGCACGATCAGACCCTGCCCTTCATTCAGGCTGCTGCCGTTCGTCCGGGAATGATGATGATGGACGAGCAGGGCAAGCCGGATGTCGTCACCGAGACCGAGCGCAAGCCTGGCCAGCGTGTCACCGTGTACGACCTGAACATCAGTCCGACACATAATTTTGTCGCCAACGGTGTTGTCACGCACAACTCCATCTACGCCTTTCGCGGCGCCAACGTCGGCAACATGGCGGACTTCGAGCGCGACTTCAAGGTGCAGAACGTCATCCGGCTGGAACAGAACTATCGCTCGTTTGGCAACATCCTCAACACCGCCAACGCGCTGATCTCCAACAACACCAATCGTCTGGGCAAGAACCTCTGGACCGATGCCGGCGAGGGTGAGCCGGTGCGGGTGTATGAGGCTGCCACCGATGGCTATGAGGCGCACTGGATTGCCGAAGAAGTGAAATCGCTGGTGGCCGAGGGGCACATGCGCTCGGACATCGCGGTGCTGTATCGCTCCAATGCCCAGTCGCGGGTGATCGAACATGCCTTGTTCAGTCAGGGCATTGCCTACCGCGTCTATGGCGGGCTGCGCTTTTTTGAACGTCAGGAAGTCAAGCATGCATTGGCCTATCTGCGTTTGCTGGCCAATGCCGATGACGACGGTGCGTTTTTGCGGGTGGTGAATTTTCC
>CAIPUP010000104.1 GCA_903868285.1 uncultured beta proteobacterium | reverse complement strand
TGCTTGGCGATCTCTTCACCGGTCTTGAAGTAATCGCCTTTCACCGCACGCTGCGCCATCTTGTCGAAGTCCTCCGACCACTCGCCCAGCGAATAGCCGTACCAGGGCGCCTGCGGCTTGAGTGTCGGCAGGCCGAGTTCTTCCCAGATCTTCTTGGCCGCTTCCATGTATTCGCGCTTGGGCAGGGCGATGGGCGGGAAGTTCTCTTTCAGCGTGGCATCGATCAGCACCGAGGCGTCTTCGCCATGGTTGCGCGGGCTGCGCGGGCCGTGGCCGGGGTCGCGATGATTGAGTATTTGAATATCCACGCCATTGTTGGCGCGATACGACATGGCCCAGAACAGCGCATCGGCATTGTCGGGGTCGATGTCCTCGTTGATGGCAATCACAAATTTGCCCACGGCACGGTTCCATGACGCCGCACCATACAGCGCACGCCACACTTCGGTGGCTGGCATGCCGCGCTCGACCACCACGGCAATCACCTTGCGCAGATTGGTTAGCGGTTCATGCATCGAGACTTTTTTCACGCCGCGTATGCCCAGGTTGCGACGCAGATGGTCGAGGAACAAGGGCTCAAGTGCGATGCGCTTGATCAGGCTCGATTCCGAAGGGGTGACCTGCGAAATGATGGAGGTGAAAATCGCGTTCTTGCGGCGGGTGATGCAGGTCACCTCCATGAAGGCATTGAATTCCTGCAGATTCACATGGCCATGCGATTCGCCAAACGGCGCTTCTGGCTCGAGCCACTCGGTGTCGATATAGCCTTCAATGACGATTTCCGATTCCGCCGGCACATACAAATCGACGGTCTTGGCCTTCACCACATTGATCGGGCGTCCGATCAGGCCGCCGGCAACATCCAGCTCGTCGACGTTCTCGGGCAGCTTTTGCACCGAGGTAAAGGCGATGAATGCCGGCACACCCAGCACCACGCAGGCGGCGAGTTTTTTCTTGCGGGCGCGGCTCTTTTCCCAGTGCACATAGATGCCCGGACGCAGCTCCAGCGAGGGGTTCATGCCTATGCGTTTTGGCGCCTTGATCTGGCCGCGATAGACGCCCATGTTCTGGATGCCGGTGTCGGGGTCTTTGCTGATGTATTGCGACAGCGTGGTGTAGGGGGCGTTGTCCCAGCCCGGGGTCGAGATCGGCACCGGAATACCGTCCAGTCCATTGCCCGGCTTGTCGAGGTCCTTGCCGCGAATGACGATTTCCTGGCAAGGCGCACTGCTCACCACCTTGGGCTTGATCGGGTTGGCCGCAGCACGCGTCCAGGTTTCATTCACCTTGTCGAGATCGCAGCCCATGCCGATGCGATAGATCTCGCGATTGGCCGCCAGCACACCCACCGCCACCGGAATGTCGTAGTGCTTGCCCTTGGAGTCGTAGACATTGGTGAACAGGAAGGCCTTGCGGTCCTTCTCGGCAATGCCGCCCCGGAACTGCCAGCGCACCAGCGGATGCAGTTCGGTGTCTTTGTTGATGGGGCGATCCACCGTAACCAGCAAGCCGGCATCGTCCAGCGCCTTGAGGTGATCATGCAGATCGGGATAGCCGCGCTTCTTGGTGGCAGCCGCATCCGAGTGATAGGCCTTCTTGGCGCTGGCAGTTTTGCTTGCCGCTGTTTTCGTAGCGGACTTAGTTGCGAG
>CAIPUP010000103.1 GCA_903868285.1 uncultured beta proteobacterium | reverse complement strand
GTGTGACCCTTCTGACGGCCGAAGCCCTTGACTTCCGTGACGGTGACGCCCTGAACGCCGATGGCGGAGAGCGCTTCCCGCACTTCGTCAAGCTTGAACGGCTTGATGATGGCGGTGACGAGTTTCATGATGGTTCCCCTTTGAGTCGTAAAAAGCGATTGCAGGCCGATGACTTCTACCGGCCCGAGATCACCCATCGCTTGCCCGCTTCGAATAGCAAAGCCGATGCCAGATAAAAAAACATTTAAAAACAATAGGTTACATTGCCTAGCACCCACCGGCGATGGCTAACTGCACCAAAGTAGTGCAATAATACCTGGGCTCGCACTCGCCTGAACCAGCGCTGCCCGGCAATCTGTTTCCCCCACTTCTTTGCCGCAACAGCTGTCTTTGGTCTTCGCTGCATCAAGCCAAAGCCAGGTCGAGCCAGAGCAGGTCGGGGTGTAGACTCGTCAGAGCCCCTGATGCCGTTGTTTCCATCTTCAACTTCCCCGTTTCGCTATTCAAGGTGTCCCATGCAAGAGCATGCCCAGACTGGCTCATCCTCGCCTTTTTCCTCTGCCTTTTCCTCCGCCTCTGCGCCATTTCGACCGTCGCCGCAGATGTTCGAGGAATTGCAGTCGCGCCTGCGCGAGTTGTTGGCGAATAGCCCGGCGGCCGACATCGAAAAGAATATGCGCCTGATGTTGGGCAGTTTTTTCACCCGGCTCGATCTGGTCACGCGTGAGGATTTTGATCACCAGACGCGCTTGTTAGCCAGTACACGCGAAAAGCTCGATGCGCTGGAAGCGCGGGTCGTAGCACTGGAAGCTGGCCGCGACCTGGCGAAGTGAATCACGGCGAAGTGAATCACGGCATAGGTAACTGAATCGCAGCGAAGTGAACCACGGCGCATAGTTACCCGATGCGGTGACGCGCTGCGTTGACAGGCAAACAAAGGACTGGCGGGTCAACGCCAGTCTGCGGGCGGCCGTTGAGCCGCGATGTCTGATTCCGCTGAATCGTCCCCGACCAGGCCTTCTCCCGCCCCGCTCGCCGTGTTGTACTCGCGCGCCCTGGCCGGGGTCGATGCGCCGCTGGTGACGGTGGAAGTGCATCTGGGCAACGGCCTGCCGGCCTTCAATATCGTGGGATTAGCCGAGGCTGAAGTGCGCGAGGCGCGTGATCGGGTGCGCGCGGCGCTCAGCACCTGCGGCTTTGATTTCCCGGCCCGCCGCATCACCGTCAATCTGGCGCCAGCCGATCTGCCCAAGGAGAGCGGGCGCTTCGATCTGCCAATAGCACTGGGTATTCTGGTGGCTTCGCAACAATTGCCGGGCGAGGTGCTGGCGCATACCGAGTTCGCTGGCGAGCTCTCGCTCACCGGTGAGCTGCGTCCGGTACGCGGTGCGCTGGCCATGGCCCTGGGCGCAGCGCGCGCCGGGCGTTGTTTCATTCTGCCGTTGGCCAATGCCGCCGAAGCCGCATTGGCGGGTGGGGTCAGGGGGGCTGATGGAACTGCCGCCGACCGCGTCGGGAATGTCGAGGTGCGCGGCGCCCAACGGCTGCTGGAAGTCTGCGAGCACCTGGCCGGGCGTTCGGGTCTGGCGCGCGTCGAAGGCAGCGTGGCGGATGCAGACGGCGTCAGTGCCTGGCAAGGCATTCCCGACCTGGCAGAAGTTCGCGGACAGGCGGCGGTCAAGCGTGCCCTGATGGTGGCGGCAGCGGGTCGGCATTCATTGTTGATGATTGGTCCCCCCGGCAGTGGCAAATCCATGATGGCAGCACGCTTCGCCGGTCTGTTGCCACCGATGCAGGACGAGGAAGCCCTGCAGGCGGCCACCGTGCAGTCCTTGGGTAGCAGCGGTTTTCGTGTCGAGCATTGGCGTCGTCGCCCGTTTCGCGCGCCGCATCACAGTGCCTCGGCCACGGCGCTGGTGGGTGGTGGCAGTCATCCCAAGCCCGGGGAAATTTCGCTGGCCCATCACGGCGTGTTGTTTCTGGATGAGCTGCCCGAGTTTGATCGTCGCGTGCTGGAGGCACTGCGCGAGCCGCTCGAAACCGGCAAGGTGTCGATTTCACGTGCCGCCAGACAGGCGGAATTTCCTGCGGATTTTCAGTTGCTTGCCGCCATGAACCCCTGCCCCTGTGGTTGGCTGGGGCATCCGTCCGGGCGCTGCCGTTGTGCGCCGGATCGGGTGCAGCGCTATGTCGATCGTATTTCGGGTCCCTTGCTCGATCGCATCGATATGCGAGTGGAAGTGCCGGCAGTGCCGCAGGAAGAATTGTTGCGCTCTTGGCCGGCTGCAGGTGTGGCAGCCGCCGTCACTGACTCCGCCGCAGAGCACAGCACCGCCAGTTTGCGTCAGCGGGTGATTGCGGCACGGGCGCGACAGCAGCAGCGCCAGGGCAAGCCGAACGCACTGCTGGGTGCGGCCGAGGTCGAGCAGCACTGCGTCACGGACGCGGCCGCCCTGCAACTGTTGCAGCGCGCAGCCCGGCAACTTGATTTATCAGCGCGCGCCTGTCATCGGGTATTGAAGCTGGCGCGCAGCATCGCCGACCTGGCAGCAGCAGAAACCATTGCCAGCGCGCATCTGGCCGAGGCGATTCAGTACCGGCGATTTGATCGACGAACCTAGATCAATGCACTGCGTCAATGCACTGCGTCAATGCACTGCGCGGTAAGCAACAGGATCACGCCAGGTTCACCGCAGCTTAAAGCCGCAGCGCAAAGCCGCAGCTCAAACCACCTCGTCGACCACCGTATTGCGCAGCGTACCCACGCCGCTCACTTCCACTTCCAGCACATCGCCCGCCTTCATGAACAATTGCGGGTTACGACGATGACCCACGCCAGCGGGTGTGCCGGTGGAGATGGCATCACCCGGTTGCAGACAGGTGAAGGTCGAGATGTAGTGCACGATGAACTCGACACTCCACATCAGCATGCCAAAGGCGCTGTGTTGCACCTGCTGGCCGTTCAGGCGGGTGGTCAGGGTCATCTTGCGCCAGTCGGCGATTTCATCGCGCGTCACCATGCACGGACCGTAGCTGCTGCTGGCATCAAAGTTCTTGCCGGCAGTGACACTGTGTTTCTGATAGTCGCGCAGCGAGCCGTCAACCAGAATGGAATAGCCGGCCACATGCTCCAGCGCTTGTGCCTCGGGAATGTGTCGTCCGGCTTTACCGATCACCAGCACCACTTCGCCTTCGTAGTCATACATGCTGGAGGCCTGCGGTCGGATGATGTTCTGATCATGACCGACCAGGGACTGCGGGTGCTTGGAGAACATCGAGGGCAGCGAGGCATCGGCGCGACCGGTTTCAAGCTGATGATCCTTGTAGGCCACACCGAGCGCGAACATGCGTGCATCGCGGCGCGGATTGAGCGGCAGCCACTCCACCTCATTGAAGCGAAAGTCTGGCTTCACGCCATTCACCAGACGCGCGGCATCGGCCACCAAGTCTTTGGCCAGCAGCTCGGCCAGATCGGCGCAGCGCCCGGACAGGCGTCCGGACAAGTCAATCAGGCCACCCTCGGCCACAAATCCAAAACGATCCTTACCTTGCGCCTGAAAGCTTGCCAGTTTCATTGCTGCCGTCTCCTGCCTGTCGGGTTGTAAAGCGGGGTTGTAAAGTGGGGTTGTAAAGCGGCGCTGCGCCAGCGCAGGGCCATGGCGCCACTGGCATCGGGATGATGAAGGCTCGTGCCGCGAGTGACAGGGCCCCGAGTGACAGGGCCCCGAGTGGTAATTCCCCGAATGACCCGGCATTGTAACGAGCGCAAGGCGGTAAGGACTGTACATGGCAATTCATGGAACAATGCCCGTTCACGATTTCGTTGGAGGTGCACCGTGCCGCAAACCAGTCATTGTTTCAGCCGTACTCGTCATCGC
>CAIPUP010000102.1 GCA_903868285.1 uncultured beta proteobacterium | reverse complement strand
GATGTGCTGAACTGGATGGACGCCAGAACCATTGCCGAAATGATCCGTGGCGAACATCCGCAGGTGGTTGCCATCATTCTGTCGGTGCTGGAGTCGGATGTTGCGGCCGATGTGCTGAACTTCCTGCCGCCGGAGGTGCGCCCGGAAGTGGTGACGCGTCTGGCCAGCCTGGAAACGGTACCGCCCTCGGCAATGCAGGAACTGGAGGCGGTACTCAAGGCGCAGTTCTCTTCCAGCTCTTCGAATGCCTCGTCCAGTATTGGTGGTGTCAAGGCTGCCGCCAAGATACTCAACTTCACCAAGACCAGCCCGCTGGCTGGCATCCTGGCCGGTGTTACCCAGATGGATGGCGAACTGGCGATGAAGATCCAGGACAACATGTTCACCTTTGACAACCTGGCTGGCTGTGATAACCGCAGTATTCAGGTGCTGATGCGTACCGTCGAGCCCGATCTGCTGATGGTGGGTCTGAAAGCGGCTGATGAAACTGTCAAGAACAAATTCCTGGACAACATGTCCTCGCGCGCCCGTTCGATGTTCGTCGATGACATGGAAGCCAAGGGGCCGATGCGTCTGGCCGACGTCGAGGAAGCGCAAAAGCAGATCATGCGTATAGCCCGTAAGCTGGCCGACACTGGAGAAATGGTGCTGGCAGGCGGAGGCGATGATTTTGTTTGATGCCAGCAATGCCCAGACCGCTTCGCGCTGGAAGTCCGACAGTCTGCTGAGTCAGCCGCAAAAGGGCCATGCGTCCCGCGATGGATTTCAGTCCGGTCAAACCGTGGCAGCAGGCGATGGATTTGTCGCGTCACCGATTTTGTCGCGGGCTAATTCTTCCCTGGCTTCCAAGCGCGCTGAAGTTTCGGACGCCGAGATGGTCGTTCATGCACCGTCGCAAGACAATGTGAACGTACAGGGCGGTAGTTCGGGCAGTTTTCAGTCCGACCCCTTGTTGAACCGGCAGCCGGGCAGTTCACAGCGCGAAGTGTCAGCCGAACTGGCGGACGAAGTGCCGAGTCAACAGGCTGCGCCATCGCCGGCAACTGCCGGCGCTTTGCCGTCTCAGGCAAGTGCAGACCAGGCACAGGACCAAGCGGACGCCGAGAACGCCAGCAACCCAATGCTGGTGGATGCGGCGCTAGAAGCACGGTCGCAAGAGGGACAGCAGTCGGCGTCGAATAGTGATGCTGAGGATGCCGCGGGTGATACGGGGGATTCGGCGACGCTTGATGCGGATGCCGAGCATGGCGCAAACAACGCCGAACCCGATAACAACGATAACAACGATGGCGCCGGCAGCGAACTGGATGCAAATCTTGCGTCGGCGGTATCTCCGGCATCGTCACAAAACGAAACTACCGCCAAGGATGCCGCGGTACCAGCTGGTCACCGCTTGGTGAGCGAGCAGGTACTGGCGGGTGCCATGGCGCGTGAACGTGCCATGGGCCGGCAGCAGGGCATGGCCGAAGGTCGTGCCGCTGCTTCGGTCAGTGCCGAAGAGGAAGTGCAGCAACTGCGTTCGGTATTGCAGGGCTTGCAGGCTTCCTTGAGCGATACCCAGCGACTGTTCGAGCCGATGCAGCGCCTGGCCCTGCATCTGGCCGAGCAGCTGGTACGCGGCGAGCTGGAGTTTTCCAGTCGTGCTATCCGCCGCCTGATTGAATCGGCATTGCTGGAAGTGGACCAGAAGCTGGCATTTTCGGTGCGCTTGAATCCGGAAGATCTGCAGCTGTTGCGTACTACGCTGGGTGAAGACGATGCCATGCATATGGCGGGTGATCCGGCCTTGTCGCGCGGCAGCGTGCGGGTGGAAATGGATGACGGCGTGGTGGAAGACTTGATCGAGCATCGTCTCGATACCCTGGCGCGTTCGCTGCTGGGGCCTGAGGTCAAGCCGCATGTGTCGGCGCTGTCGCGCAGCAATTTGCATCAGCCTGCCAATGCGTTGCCAGCGCAACAGGTGAATTCCTCCCATGCTGTGTCGCATGCGGTGTCAGCGGGTCTCTCCCACACCAGCGGTCACGCCGCTGTGCACACCCCCGGCGTTGAACCGGGCCTGACGCGTCAGGACTGGACACCGCCATTTGCACGGCATGAGGTCAGTGATATCGAGCCGGTGGCAGCGGTCGAGCCGGTGCATGGCTATCCCTATGGCGACTGAACCTCTATCGACCAGGCCGCAAAGCATCGCAGGAACGCCACTAGCCGAAGCCCAGAACATTGATTTCTCGTCAGCTGCTGAAGCCGCGATGCAGCGTGCCGAGGCGGCTGAGCCCATCCGCAGCGGCCGTTTGGTACGCATGCATGGCCTGACGCTGGAGGCGCGTGGTGTGTCGGCGCCCATCGGTGCCTGTTGTGCGGTGCTGGGTCTGGCGGGTGAGACGATCGAGGCCGAAGTGGTGGGCTTCAATGACCGTACTACCTATCTCATGCCGTTTGGTGACCCATCGGGCATCGGGCCTGGTGCCACTGTACGCGTGCTCAGCCGCTCATCGCGTGCCCGGCTGGGTCCGCAATTACTCGGACGCGTCATTGATGCGCGCGGCCAGCCGCTGGACGGCAAGCCTGCGCCGGTGTGTGAGGATGAGCTCAGCATGCACAGCGCGCCGCTCAACCCGATGGAGCGCGGTCCGATCCGCAATGTGCTGGATGTCGGTGTCAAGGCGATCAACGGCATGCTGACCCTTGGTCAGGGTCAGCGTATCGGTCTGATGGCCGGCTCAGGTGTCGGCAAGAGCGTATTGCTGGGCATGATCACCCGTTACACCAAGGCTGACATCGTCGTCATCGGCCTGATCGGTGAGCGTGGACGGGAAGTGAATGATTTCATTCATGAATCCCTGGGCGAGGAGGGCTTGGCCAAGTCGGTGGTGGTGGCGGCGCCCGCCAACGTGTCGCCGGTGTTGCGCCTGCGTGCGACCAATCTTGTGCATCTGATCGCGGAATATTTCCGTGACCGTGGCATGAATGTACTGATGCTGGTCGACAGTCTGACGCGGGTGGCGCATGCCCAGCGTGAGATCGGTCTGGCCGTGGGTGAGCCGCCCACCTCCAAGGGCTATCCGCCGTCGGTGTTCTCGCTGTTGCCTAATCTCATTGAGCGTTCCGGCGTGGGTCGCAATGGCCATGGATCGATTACTGCCATCTACACCGTGTTGATGGAAGGTGATGACAGCAATGACCCGGTGGTGGATATCGCGCGCGCTTCACTCGACGGGCAGGTGATGCTGTCACGCGCCCTGGCTGACGCCGCGCACTACCCGGCCATCGATCTGACCGGTTCGATTTCGCGGGTGATGCCGGCGCTGATCGACAGCGACCGCCTGAATTTCGCCAACCGCTTTCGCCGCCTCTGGTCGCTGTATCAGCAGAACCGCGACCTGATTCAGGTTGGCGCCTATGAAGCGGGTTCAAACCCGGAGATGGATGAGGCCATTGCGCTGCGTCCGGCGATGGAGAGTTTCCTGCGCCAGGACATGCGGGTCGGTTCCAGCTATGAGGACACGCTGGCGGCGCTCGAAGGAGTGTTGCAGCGATGACGCGCTGTGGTCTGAGCCACTGCGGTCTGAGCCACTGTGGTCTGAGCCACTGCGGTCTGAATCGGCGGGATGTCGATCGCGATGTCTAGAGAGAAAACCTGGGCAGCACTGGTCAAGCGCGCCGAAACGCGGGTGACCGAAGCCTTGTTGCATCTGCAGCGCTCGCGCCGTCAGCTAGCGGAGTTTCGCGCCAATCGTGAACGGCTGGAGCAGATGCGCGACGAATACCGTAATCGGCTGAAGGAAGCGCAGGCGAAAGCCCACTCCATGAGCGACAACACGGTGTATCGCAATTTCATTGCGCGTATTGAAACCCTGCAACAGCAGATGCGCGAGAGTGAGGCCATTGCGCAAAAGGCGGTCAGCCTGGCTCAAAAGCGCCATCGCGAGGCCGAGGCAGAACGCGTCAAAATGGAATGGTTGCAAAAGCGCGAGCACGAGAAAGTGCGTCATGAGCGCGAGGCGCGTGAGCAGCGCCGCATGGAAGAAGCCGCCATCATTCGCTTCAATCACCGCTAGTGCGGTGAACGCTGTGAAAGCAGGGCGCAGCCCTTGCTGCGCTGGGTGCCCACTACTTTTTGGGCTCTGCTGCTTTTTCTGCTGCTTTTTCTGCCGCCTTCTCGGCCGCTTCAGGCTTGCACTCGGTCAGCATTTTCACTTCCTTGCCGGCAGCGCTCAGTCCGGCTTGTGCCGCGCATACCGCCCTCAGGCGTGACGACCAGTCGGCCAATTCCAGCGCTTTCTGAAATGCCGCCTCGACCTCGGGATCTTCTTTGCCCTTGATCAGCAGCCGCAGCGCACCCAGCGCCAGATAGCGGTCGGCACTGGGGGTTTTGGCGGCTTTGTTCATGGCCTCCAGATCCTGCAGTACCTGGCCGCTGGATAGCGCGACCTTGGCGGCATCCAGCAAGGCTTCTTTTTGCAGCAAATCGGGAATGCGTTGCTGCGCGGCATCGCGTTCGGCTGTCAGCGCACTGGTCTTGGCCTCGGCTTCCCCTGCGGTGGTTGTGGCCTTGCCGAGCGCCGCTTCCATTTCCTGTTGTTGCATCCAGGTCCAGCCGCCAAAGCCAGCGGCCGCCAGAAACAGTAAACCGAGCACAACTTCAAAAATGATGCGACGCACGGGACTTCCTTTGCGAAACAGAATGGCTAATGGTGCGGTGAAGGTGATGCTGCTAAGTGAAGTTTGGTTAACCAGGTTTACAAAAATACAGTTGTCCTTGGCGCGGCTATCGCAAGGTGCTGGCATCTGAAATTCCGGGCAGCTCGCGGCTGTCATGGCTGTCATGTTGCGATGGACTATTGCTGTTGCGGTGCTGTGTGGAATTGGCGTTACGGTTCCGATCTCCTGCGTCGCCGAAAGTGCCGGGCCGGATGCGCAAAGTGCGTTGTTGCAGCCCATCTCCGAGGCGCTGCCTACAGCAGAGGCGCAACCGCCAGCCGTGGCGCAACCCCAAGACGCAGCGCAGCCGCCAGCGCGTGACGCGCGTGGTCGCATCAAGCGTAGCGCCGTGGCGCGGGCGCAGTTCATGCGTATGCATCCCTGTCCGGCCACTGGCCGGCATCGCGGTCCGTGCCCGGGCTATGTCATCGACCACATCGTCGCTCTCAAGCGCGGTGGTGCGGATCGACCCGGCAATATGCAATGGCAGACGGTGCAGGAGGCGAAGGAGAAGGATCGCTACGAATAGCGCTATCAACAGCGCTATCAACAGCGCGACCAACAGCGCTCCGATCAGCGGTGGCTGAACTGCGCGCTGGCATGGTCACATGGCTGAGTCGTGCAGTGTCGCTGTGATAAGGTCGCGCCCTTCGCCTGGCCCTATCTCCTCCGGTTTCTGCATGCAACACCTGCCCATCCCGCGCGTCATTCGACGCAATGTCGTGCTGTTCGCGCTGTCGCAATCCTTCACCGGTGCCGGCATGCAGTTCGCCTATGGGCTGGGCCCGCTGATGGTGATTGCGCTGACCGATTCCGCAGCCTTGGCCGGGCTGTCGGTGGGTTTGCTGGGCTTGAGCCGGTTTCTGGTGTCGTATCCGGTCGGGCGCATTACCGATAGCTATGGTCGCAAGCCCGGCATCCTGCTGGGGCTCGCGCTGGCGCTGGCCGGCACCTTGATCGTTGGCCTGGCGATGCTGGCACGCCATCCCTGGACGCTGATACTGGGCATGCTGGTGTTTGGTATGGGCATGAATGCCGCGCAGCAGCTACGGGTTGCTGCAACCGATATGTTTCCGCCAATGATGCGGGCCAGGGCCCTGGGCTATGTCGCGCTGGGGTCCTTGCTGGGCTTATTGATCAGTCCGCCGCTGATCAGTCTGGCCGAGCATCTGGCGCATCGACTGTCGGTCGAACCGCTGGCCTTGCCCTGGTTGTTTCTGCCAGCACTGATTGTTGCGGGCATGGGCCTGGTGACTTTGGTGAGGCCGGACCCGAAACAGATTGGTCTGCAATTGCGGCATTACTACCCGGACTATGTGCCAGCCGAGCGGCGTGAATCCCTCAGCGGTGGGCGACCATTCACCGTGCGTACCTTGCTGGCGAATCGCCCGATACGCATGGCCATCATTGCCAACTGTGCTGGTGTCGGCAATATGGCCATCGTCATGGTGCTGACTTCGCTGGTGCTGCATCACCATGGGCACTCGCTCAGCGCCATCGCGTTTTCGCACATGTTTCATGCCGTGGGCATGTTCATGTTCACGGTACCTTTGGGGGCATTAGCCGATCGCTATGGTCGCGAGCGGGTGATGTATCCAGGCGTGGCAGTGGCGCTGCTGGGTGCGATCCTGGTCACTTTCACCGGGGCGTATAGCTTGATTACGCTGGGCACTTTTCTGGTTGGCCTGGGCTGGGCCGCTGCCAATGTCGCGGCGACGGCACTGATTGCCGATCTGGCGCAGACTGCCGAGCGCGGTCGTGCCATTGGTGTCAATGACAGTATTGCCGGTGCAGTCAGCGTACTGATGGCCCTGGTGACCGGGCCGTTGATTGAATACTCCGGATTGCCCGCTGCCGGTTTGATTGCCATCCTGGTGTCGCTGGCGCCCTTGCCGCCATTGTTGATGCAGTGGCTGGGCAGAAATGATGACTCTAATTCGTGATGACCCCAATCCATGATTACTCCAATGCGTGATGACGCCAATGCACATAACAGAAACGCCTGAAGCCGAGCAGGTGCTGGCCGATACCCGGCGCTGGCTGGAGCGGGCCGTGATCGGGCTGAACCTTTGTCCGTTTGCCAGCGCGGTGCATTTGCGTCAGCAGATCCGCTGGGTAGTGAGTCAGGCGCGTAGCGAGGACGCCCTGGTCGAGGAGCTTGCGCGCGAGTTGCGCCTGCTGGCCGATGCCGATCCGGATCAAGTGGCCACCACGCTGCTGATTCATCCCTGGGTGCTGAATGACTTTCTTGATTACAACGATTTTCTCGAGTTGGCCGATGCCACGGTCGAGGCGCTGGAGCTTGAAGGGGTGCTGCAGGTGGCCAGCTTTCATCCGCAGTATCAGTTCGCCGATAGCGAGCCGGAGGACATCAGCAACTTCAGCAATCGCTCGCCGTTCCCGACGCTGCATCTGTTGCGCGAAGACGATGTCGAGCGCGCGGTCGAAGCACTGCCCGACTCGGTGCGGCTATATGAAACCAATATCGAGACGCTGCGTCGCCTGGGACTGGACGGCTGGCGTCGGCTGTTTGCTGACGCCGACGCCTGACCAGGCACTGACCAAGCGCTGACGACTGGTGGGTACCGTCAGTCCTGCAGTGCCAGCAATCGCAGCATCTCGCGCACGAACAGCTCGGGGTCGTCGATGTGCGGGAAGTGGCCGCAATCGGGCATGACCGCGATGCGTTGCGCACCACCGGCGTATTGCTCCAGCAGGCGCACGCCATCCTGAATCGGGCCGCGCACACCGACAATGGCCAGTGCCGGTACCTGCATCTGGGTGATGGCACTCAGCGCATCGAATTCACGGATCGCCCAGAGCGTGCCCATCATGGTTTTGACGCCGGCCTTGTTGCGATCGATGTTCCGTCGCAGCAGCATTTCTGGTGACAGATTGCGAAAGCGACTGCGGTTTTCTTCCATGGTCTGGGTGGTGAAACCAAACATCTGCTCGGTATGCCACCAGTTGCGACGCCAGGTTTCGCTGCTGAGGATGGGCGTTTCCACCAGCACCACACGCGACACGCACTCGGCATGCTTGCCCGCCACGCACAGTGTGGTGGAGCCGCCCACCGACGATCCGGCCAGCACGGGCTTTTGTCCGTCGCGTCCGTCGCGCCCGTCGTGCAGGAGGCCAATGCTGGCAATCCATTCCGCCACGGCAGCGGCATAGTCGGCAATGCCGTAGTGACGCGACAGCGGGTCGGAGTCGCCGTGACCTGGCAAGTCGAGAGCCAGCACGCGTCGCTGCGCGCTCAGTGCGGTCCACACCAACTGCCACTCATAGGCCGAACCGCCAGCGCTGTGCAGCAGGATCAGCGGCGGCAGGTCTGCTGATTGGCTGTCATTGGCGGACTGGCTGTCCAGCCAGTGCAGGCGTCCATGTCGGGTCTGGATAAAACGATCGTGCATCATGTTCATAAAATAACCCTAAAAATCAATAACTTATATTGCTATAGCCATGGTCTTCGGTGTGCTCGTCAGTTCTGGCGATGGTGACAGCGCGCGTACAGCGCGAAAGACCAGTGCGCTATTATCCGCGCTCCCATGCGGTCTGCGCTCAGCTTGATATTTCCATCCTCGCGAGCGAACAGGCATTCCAAGTCGTCCAAGGTAAGTCAAAGGTAATCGTCGTCATGCGTGTCAGTGAATTGATTGAACAGTCCGTCAGTAGTGCAACCGGCGATCAGCGCAACCACGCCGCCGGCAGTGCTGGCGCGGCCAGTTGGACCGTGGCCAGGGTGGAAGCCCTGTTCAAGTTACCGTTCAACGATTTGCTGTTTCGCGCCCAGTCAGTGCATCGCGAGCACTTCGACCCGAACTCCTTGCAGGTATCGACGCTGTTGTCGATCAAGACCGGTGGTTGTCCTGAAGACTGCCAGTATTGTCCGCAGGCGGCCCGCCACGACACTGGTGTGGAGAACGAGCCGCTGATGTCGCTGGAGGAGGTTGTGACCGCGGCCAAGGCGGCCAAGGCCAGTGGCGCCACGCGCTTTTGCATGGGCGCTGCCTGGCGCGGCCCGAAGGAGCGTGACCTGCAGCAGGTGTTGCCGATGGTGCAGGCGGTGCACGACCTGGGGCTGGAGAGCTGCGCCACACTGGGCTTGCTCAAGCCGGGGCAGGCCGAGCAGCTGAAGCAGGCTGGTCTGGATTACTACAACCACAATCTGGACACCTCGCCGGAGTTCTACGGCCAGATCATCACCACCCGCGATTATCAGGACCGTCTCGATACGCTGAGCCAGGTGCGCGGCGCCGGCTTGAACGTCTGCTGTGGCGGCATCGTCGGCATGGGCGAGTCACGCTTGCAGCGTGCCGGCTTGATTGCTCAGCTGGCGAATATGAATCCGGCGCCGGAATCGGTACCGATCAACAATCTGGTACGAGTGGAAGGTACGCCGCTGTCGGAGTCGGAAGCACTCGATCCGCTGGAATTCGTGCGCACCATTGCCGTGGCACGCATCACCATGCCGAAAAGTTATGTGCGCTTGTCGGCCGGACGGCAGGAGATGGGCGAGGCAGTGCAGGCGCTGTGTTTCCTGGCTGGTGCCAATTCGATTTTCTATGGCGAGAAACTGCTTACCACCGGTAATCCTGAGGCCGCTGCCGACCGCGCGCTGATGGACAAGCTCGGACTGGTAGCGCAATCCTGAACTGCATCCGGTTCGGATTCCGGGCATGAGCCTGCATCGGCTGGAGGCAGAGCTGCAGCAACTGGAGTCCGAGGATCGCCTGCGCCGGCTGTTGCAACTGCAGGGACCGCAAGCGCCACGCATCACACTGGAGGGGCGTGACTGGCTGGCGTTTTGCAGCAACGATTACCTTGGCCTGGCCAACGATGCCCGCATCGTCGAAGCCTTGCAGCGTGGCTTGCATGCCATGGGGGCGGGAGCGGGCGCGTCGCATCTGGTGACGGGACACTTTGCCGTGCACGATCAGCTGGAGCGTTCGCTCGCCGCCTTTGTCGGCTTGCCGCGCGCCTTGTTGTTTGGCACCGGTTATCTGGCCAATCTTGGATTGATCACCGCACTCACCGGGCCGGACGATGTGATTCTCTCGGATGCACTGAATCATGCGTCGCTGATCGACGGCATGCGTCTGTCGCGTGCGCGGGTGGAGCGCTATGCCCATGCCGATGTCGACGCCCTGCGCGCTGCGCTGCAAGCCGCAGGCGGACGGGAACGCTTCGTGGTGACCGAGAGCATCTTCAGCATGGATGGCGATCTTGCCCCGTTAGGTCAAATGCTCGAACTGTGCGAACAGCATGACGCCTGGCTGGTGATCGACGATGCGCATGGTTTCGGTGTGCTGGGGCGCGAAGGGCGCGGTGTGCTGCAGGCGCTCGGCCTGCGCTCGGATCGCATCATCTACGTCGGTACGCTGGGCAAGGCCGCTGGCATCAGCGGTGCCTTTGTCGCGGGTGCCGATGCGGTGGTGGAAACCCTGCTGCAAAAGGCGCGCAGCTATATCTACACCACCGCCATGCCACCGTTTCTCGCTGCTGGTCTGCAACAGAGCCTGGACATCATCCAGGCCGAGACCTGGCGGCGCAGTCAGTTGCAGCAGTTGGTTGCCACACTGAAGCAGGGGCTGGCTGGCACGGCCTTGCGCTTGCTGCCTTCGGATTCGCCGATACAGCCGCTGCTGCTGGGCAGCAACGCCAGCGCCATGGCCGCCAGCACACGCCTGCGTGAACAGGGCTTGATCGTGACGGCAATCCGTCCACCCACTGTGCCGGCGGGCACGGCACGTTTGCGCTTGTCGCTGTCGGCGCTGCATCAGCTGGATGATGTGCAGTGTCTGGTGCAGGCCTTGCGGGATTTGCCGTCCGGACTGCCGCAGTCGTCGTTGTCGGGTACGGCCTGATGTACGGCCTGATGCAATCAGCTGCACGGTCGCTGTTCGTGGTCGGTACTGATACCGGTGTCGGCAAAACCCTGGTGGCCTGTGCCTTGCTGCATGCGCTGGCAGCACAGGGCAAGAAGGTCATCGGCATGAAGCCGGTTGCCGCTGGCCTGGAGGATGGGCACTGGCGCGATAGCGAAGCCTTGCAGGCCGCCTCCAACTGCAGTGCCCCCGCAGCCTTGGTCGCGCCGTATGCCTTCGAGGCGCCGGTGTCACCCCATATCGCAGCCCGAGAACAATCGCAAGTTATTGATTTAAAAGTAATTTTTGATGCGCATCAGGCGCTGCTGCAACATGCCGAGCGGGTCGTGGTGGAGGGTGCTGGCGGGCTGATGGTGCCGCTGGGTGATGGCCCAGCATCGGCATCGAGCACCGGCTGTAGCGCGCTGACCGGACTGGATCTGCTGCTGGCCTTGCAGATACCCGTGGTGCTGGTGGTGGGCCTGCGCCTGGGTTGTCTGAATCACGCTTTGCTGACGCAGCAGGTATTGCAGGCCAGCGGCGTGCCCTGCCTTGGTTGGGTGGCCAATTGCGTCGATCCGCAGATGGCGCAGCGCGAGGCCAATATCGCCAGCCTTGTTCGTTGGTTGCAGTCGCCGCATCTGGGTACCCTGACTTGGCAGCCGGGGCAGCCGGGGCAGGGTGGGCAGCCAGACCCGGCGGCGTTGGCGCGCGAGCTGCGCCTGGCGCTATTGCCCGAGGCATGGCGCGCATGAGTCGCAATGCGGATCTATTGCAACGCAGCCTGGCGGCGGTGTGGCATCCCTGCACACAGATGCAGCAACATGCGGCCGCCATCGATGCGCTGCCGCTATTGCCGATCGAACGGGCCGAAGGCGTGTGGCTGTACGACTTCGATGGCCGGCGGCTGTTCGATGGCATCAGCTCCTGGTGGGTCAATCTGCTCGGGCATGGTCATCCGGCAGTGAATGCCGCCATCCGCGAGCAATTGCAGACCCTCGAGCATGTGATGCTGGCCGGCTTCACGCATGAGCCAGTGGTGCAGTTGTCCGAACAGTTGGCGCAACTGGCACCGGGCAAGCTGGGGCATTGCTTCTATGGTTCGGATGGCGCATCAGCGATCGAGATCGCGCTCAAGATGAGTTTTCATTACTGGCGCAATCACGGGCGCACCGACAAGACGCGCTTTCTTGCCCTGCGCAATTCCTATCACGGCGAGACACTGGGCGCGCTGTCGGTGACCGACATCCCGTTATTTCGCAGTACCTATGCCGAGTTGCTGCGGGCGGTGGATCAGGTGCCCAGCCCGGACTGGCGTCTGGCCGATCCGGGTGAATCGGCCGAGGACTACGCCTTGCGTTGCGCCGCGATGCTGGAGGCGCATCTGCAACAGCATGCGGCACAGACAGCCGCCTTCATTGTTGAGCCGCTGGTGCAATGCGCGGGTGGCATGGCCATGTATCACGCCGCCTATCTGCGACGCGCCGCAGCGCTTTGCCGTCAGTACGAGGTGCATCTGATTGCAGATGAAATCGCGGTGGGCTTTGGTCGCACCGGCAGCATGTTCGCCTGCGAGCAGGCGGATGTCGCACCGGATTTTCTTTGTCTATCGAAGGGCATCACCGGTGGCTATCTGCCGCTGTCGGTGGTGATGACCACCGATGCCGTCTATGCCGCGTTCTACGACCCCAGCCTGTCACGCGGCTTTTTGCATTCCCATTCTTACACCGGCAATCCGCTGGCCTGTCGTGCGGCACTGGCGGTGCTGGCGGTTCTGACCGGTGAGCAGCGCATCGCGCGCAATATCGGTTTGCGCGACTGGATGAACCGCCGTATTGCGTCCTGGCATGCTCACCCTGGCATCACGCAATTACGCAACACCGGCATGATCTGGGCCTTCGAGCTGACTGATACGCGTGCCGATGTCGGGGCGCGGTTCCATCGTCAGGCCTTGCAGCAGGGCATTTTGTTGCGACCGATCGGGCGCACCGTGTACTGGATGCCGCCCTATGCCGTCGACGAGGAAACGCTGGAGTTTCTCGCCGCCGGCATCGAGCGGGTGTTGGATGCCGGCTGAGATCAGCCGGGTTTCACATTAGCGAATTCGATCACACGCTTGAACTTGGCAATATCGGCCTTGAGGTAGGCGGCCTGCTCCTCCGGCGTGGAGGTCATTGGGTCGAGTCCGGCGGCAGCCATGCGCTGACGGATATCGGGCATGGCCAGCACGCGTTTGGCATCGGCAGCAATTTTCTGGATGACATCGCGCGGCGTGCCGGCCGGTGCAGCCAGGGCATACCAGTTGTCGACCTCGTATTTCGCCAGTTCCGGCACGCCCGATTCACGCAAGGTGGGAATCTCCGGTGCGGCCGGTGTGCGCTGGCTGTTGGTGAGGGCAATCGCCTTCAGACGACCGGCCTTGATATGCGGCAGGGCTGTGCCCAGCGTCACCAGAATCATGTCGACCTGGCCGCCAACGGTGTCGACCGTACCGGGCGAGCAGCCGCGATAGGGAATGTGCACGACATGGGTATGGGTCTGGAACTTGAACAGCTCCATGGCCAGATGGTGCGCCGTGCCATTGCCGCAGGAGGCATAGGTGAACTTGCCCGGTTGTTCGCGAAACAGTTTGACGATCTCGGCGGTGTTATTGGCGCTGACGCGCGGATTGACCACCAGTGCCAGCGAGGCGTTGGCCAGCAGGGTGATGGGGGCGAAATCGGTGATCAGGTCGTACGGCAGTTTTTCGTACAGACCGACATTGACCGCATGCGAATTGCTCACCACCAGCAGGGTGTGACCATCGGCTGCCGACTTTTGCACGGCCTCGATGCCGATATTGCCGCCAGCGCCAACGCGGTTCTCGACGATCACCTGCTGCTTCCAGAGGTCGGTGAGTTTTTCTGACAAGAGGCGGGCGCTGATATCGGCCGCGCCGCCGGTGGTGAAGGTGACAACAAATTTAACCGGCTTGGTCGGAAAACTGGTTTGCGCCTGCAGCGCTGTGCCCAGCAGCAGGCTGCTCATCAGGCAACTTACCAGGCCGAGTTTGGCCAGGGTTGCCAGGATGCTCGAGCGTACGGAGCTGTTGCGGGTGTGTGGTGCTTGCATGGCGCTTGTGGTGGTTGTTGCGATCATTGTTGCGGCTTCCTTTTGCTTGATGTTGTTACCGATGTTGCCAACTGGCGCTCGATTCTGCTGCAGTGGCAGCGCTATGTCTGGTGCGGAAATAGCTTCGTGAACGATGCTGCCACCCTCAAGCGAATAGTAGACGCAATTGGCCTGAAGCCCGCCCGTTCGGGGCTGTGCTTGCGAGCGGCGTTCACTTTTGAGTCGATTGCGGCAGTGCAACGCAAGCGCATGGTTAAACCATCGGTTGCTGACACTGCATCAACGTCTTGGAAACCTTAAACAAACACCAGGCCTTTAAAAAAAATGAATATAAACAGACAGTTACGATTTTATTTGGCTGGTACCTGAGCATTCGGGGGCGTGGCGTGATGCCCTGGCATTGCGATGCACCAAGCTTGACCCTGGCTTGGTCGCATTGCCGGAGAATCTGATCGGAGGGTGTACCCGGGACGTTTGTACGGCTATCCTCTGCACCGTTTTCAGCAGAGGGACCGCCCTGTAGTGGGGCTGGTGCGTAGCGTATCGGGTTCGCTGGCGTGCTCGGTTGCTTGTCACAGCAGCAAGTTCAGTCGTGAAAATAAGTTTTAAATAATCATTTAAAAACAATGGGTTATTAAAATGAATTCAGGTAACTTATCAGGAAAATTCTTGGTCGATCGCGGCCTTTATCGTCTTTCTCGCGTGCTCTCAGGCGTGCTCTCAGGCGTGCTCCTGGCAATTGGCGCAGCCGCGTCCTGGGCCCAGTCTGTCGCTCCAGCGAGCGCCTCGGCGAGTGCGCCGGCCTGGCCGACCAAGACCATCCGCGCCATCGTGCCGTTCTCCATCGGCAGCACGGTCGATATCATCGGTCGCATTGTCATGGAGCCGCTGTCGGCCCAGCTGGGGCAGCAGATCCTGGTGGAAAACCGCGGCGGGGCAGGCGGCACCATCGGTACCTTGCAGGTGGCGCAGGCCGAGCCGGACGGTTACACCTTGCTGATCCACGCTTCAGCCCATTCCGCGGCACCGGCCTCGTATCCCAAGCTGTCGTATGACACCGCTGGCGACTTTGCCGGGATTGCGGTGTTTGGCAACGTGCCCAATGTCACGGTGATTTCGCCTGCCAAGGGCATCCGCCGGCTGCGCGATCTGGTCGAGGCCGGGCGCAAGAGCAATCTCACCTACGCCTCGGCCGGTGTTGGCAGCGCCACGCATTGGGCTGCCGAGCGTCTGCGTCTGGCGGCTGGTATGGAAGGGACGCATATTCCGTTTCGCGGTGGCCCGGAGGCGCTGACCGAGGTGGTGACCGGACGGGTCGACTTCATGAGCATCGGCATTTCCTCCGGCCTGCCGATGATCCGCGATGGTCGTCTGCTGGCGCTGGCGGTGAATACCGGCAAACGCTCGGTGAGTCTGCCCAATGTGCCAACCACGCTCGAATCGGGCTTTGCCGATTCCGACTACACCTTCTGGAACGGCATCCTCGCCCCGGCCAAGACGCCGCGTGCGGTGGTCGAGCGCCTGCATCAGGAGATCCAGAAAGTGCTGGCGCTGCCGGCGGTGCGCGAGAAGTTCGCCCATCAGGGGGTGGAGCCGATGCCGCTCAGCCCGACCGAGTTCGATGCCCTCATCCGGCGCGAGATCCAGGCCAACCAGGCCTTGGTCAAGGCGGCCAACCTGAAGTTCAACTGAGGCCTGAAATTATTTTTTAAAATCAGTAACTTAGCGTAGGCGAGCGTAGACTGGGCCACCTGCCGCGGAGGGGGCCTCTTCCGCATGACCTAAGGTTGACATCATGGTGATTCCAGTCGAAACAAAGCCCGCACTCTGGGGCGCAGTTGCAGGTGCAGTGGCTCTGGCCATTCTGGGTTTCAAGTTCGGCGGATGGGCAACAGCAGGACAACTCGAGGTGATCGGTGCGCAGCGCGCCAAGCTGGCGGTGGCGACGGCCTTGTCGCCGTTTTGTGTCGACAAGTTCAACCGCGACGCCGGGCATGTGGCGAATCTGGCCGCGTTGAAAAAGGCCGACAGCTGGATGCAAGGCGATTTCATCGAGAAGGGCGGCTGGGCAACCCTGCCAGGCGCTAAGGAAGCGAATAGCGATGCCGCCGGTGTCTGCGCCAAAACCCTGCTTGGGGTCTGAGCGCGGTTTGATGCCTGGTTAAAAGACTAGGGGGCTTTGCACCAGCCACAGTGAGGGCTGGTGCAGGCCGTCTCAGTCGTTGCTTTGCGCTGCCAGATAGTCTTCGTAACCACCCTGGTAATCGATGATCTGCGCCGGGCCGCCGTCGGCGTCGGGGCGCAATTCGATCACGCGTGTCGCCAGCGACGAAACAAACTCGCGGTCATGTGAAACAAAAATCAGCGTGCCGGGATATTTCTCCAGCGCGGTGTTGAGTGACTCGATCGATTCCATGTCCAGGTGATTGGTCGGCTCGTCCAGCAGCATGATGTTGGGCATTTGCAGTACCAGCTTGCCAAAGATCAGGCGCTGCTCTTCGCCGCCGGACACCACCTTCACCGACTTGCGCGCATCGTCGCCGGTGAACAGCAACTGGCCGAGCGTGGCACGCACAATCTGATCATCGTCGCCACGGTCATCGCGCCGCCAGCGGCCCATCCATTCCAGCAGGCTGTCTTCTTGCGGGAAATCACTGGCGTGGTCCTGGGCGCAATAGCCGATGCGGGCGCGCTCAGCCCATTTCACACTGCCGGCGTCGGGTGTCATCGCGCCCTGGGCATCAACACCGGTGGCATGCAGCAAGGCCCGCAGCAGGGTGGTCTTGCCGACACCGTTGGGGCCGATGATGGCGATCTTGTCGCCCGCTTCGACTTGCAGATTGAACTTGTGAAACAGCGGCTTGCCGGGGGCATAGCCCTTGGCAAGGTTGTTCACCTCCAGCGCCAGCCGATGCAGTTTTTCCTTTTCGTCCACCAGAAAACGCAGGAACGGGTATTGACGGCTGGAGGGTTTGACGTCCTCCACCTTGAGCTTCTCGATCTGCTTCATGCGTGAGGTAGCTTGCCGCGCCTTGGACTTGTTGGCGCGAAAACGCCGCACGAATTCTTCCAGGTCGCCGATTTTTTCCTTGACCCGGGCGTTGGCGTTCATCTGCTGCTGCCGCGCCATGGTGGAGGCTTCCATGTAGTCGTCGTAGTTGCCCGGATAGACGCGGATGTTGCCGTAGTCGACGTCAGCCATGTGGGTGCAGACGCTGGACAGAAAATGCCGGTCGTGGGAAATGATCACCATCGTGCTCTGACGCGCATTGAGTACGTCTTCCAGCCAGCGGATGCTGTTGATGTCCAGGTTGTTGGTGGGTTCGTCCAGCAGCAGTATGTCCGGGTCTCCGAACAAGGCCTGGGCCAGCAGTACACGCAGTTTCCAGCCCGGCGCAACTTCGCTCATCGGACCATTGTGCTGCGTCATTGGCACACCCAGGCCGAGCAGCAATTCGCCGGCGCGCGCCTCGGCGGTGTAACCGCCGTATTCGGCGTATTTCGCTTCGAGGTCTGCCGCCCGCAGGAAATCCTCTTCGCTGGCTTCGGCATTGTTGTAGATCGCATCGCGTTCGCGCATGGCGTTCCACATCTGCTCATGGCCCATCAGCACCACATCCAGCACGCGCTCCTGCTCGTAGCCGAACTGGTCCTGACGCAGTCGTCCCAGACGCTCGTTGCTGTCGATGGCAATCGAGCCCGCGCTGGGCTCGAGATCGCCGCCGAGTATCTGCATGAAGGTGGATTTGCCGCAGCCATTGGCACCGATGAGGCCGTAACGATTGCCACCACCGAATTTGACCGAGACGTTTTCAAACAGGGGCTTGGCCCCGAACTGCATGGTAATGCCGGATGCGACGATCACAATGGCCTGCTTCTGAGGGAGTCAATACGAAGGGCCGAAGCTTACTCGCTGAGGGCAGCACTGTCCAAGCCTGGGCCCTGATCAAGGCCCAGCCCGGGATCTTGCGAGCTTGAATTTCGCGAACTCAATCCTGCAGCGGCAGCTTTGCATCCTGTACCGCCTTGGCATAGCCGGCGATATCGCTGCGGAACTTGATGCTGAAGGCCTCGGGCGTGCTGCCGACACCTTCATAGCCCCATACCGGCAGTTT
>CAIPUP010000101.1 GCA_903868285.1 uncultured beta proteobacterium | reverse complement strand
TGCGACCGGCGTAACCGGCACGCTGCAAGTCATCGGCCAGCTTGCGGCACAACTGCACCACACTCCCCGCCACCACCTGCCAGTCCCGCGTGTCTTCCTGATAGGTGGTTTCGCGCGAGCGCGAGCGCGGCTCGCGTTGCAATGACAGCGGCTTGTCGATACGGCCGTGCGCCGCTTCATGCAGCCAGCCGGCATAGCGCGCACCAAAGGCTGCCGACAGCAAGGCTTGCGGCGTTTGCGCCAGCTGGCCGATGGTGCGTATTTGCATCGATGCCAACCGTTCATCCGCCTTCGGTCCGACACCGGGTATGCGACGCACCTCCAGCGGCCAGATACGGGTTTCTACATCCTCAGGCCGGATCAAGGTGAAACCATCGGGCTTGTCCAGCTCCGAGGCGATTTTTGCCAGCAGCTTGTTGGGCGCCACACCGATCGAGCAACGCAGTCCCGAGTCGGCAAAAATGCGCGCCTTCAGTTGCTGTGCAATGTCCTCGGCGCTGCCCGCCAGCGCAGTGATATCGAGAAAGGCCTCATCGATACCGCGATCCTCGAACAGTGGCGAGACCTCGCGCATCAGCGCCTTGAAGCGGCGCGACCAATGGCTATAGGCAGCAAAGTCTGTCGGCATGTAGACCGCCTCGGGGCACAGCCGCGCCGCGGTGCGCAGCGGCATGCCCGAGCGCACGCCGAAGGCGCGCGCCTCGTAGGTGCAGGTGGACACCACGCCGCGCCGACTGGGATCGCCTCGGCCACCGATGATCAGCGGTCGTCCGCGCAACGCGGGCTGACGCAGTAACTCGACCGAGGCGAAAAACGCATCCATGTCCAGATGGAGGATGCGTCGCGGCGGCAGCGCTCGTGGCTCAGGTGGTTCGCCGGACATCGGTTGCGCTACCCCGTCAACCGTCGCGGCTCAGCGCCGCACGCCCGGTGCTTCAATTTCCACCCCCTGCGCCCGCCAGGCCAGGAACAGCGACAGTTCACGCAACTCACTGGAACCAAACGCCGGCAGTGCGGCACGGATACCGAAAAAACAGGCGCGCAAACGACGCTCCAGCGAGCCCAGGTTCTGCCAGTCCAGGCGATAGATGGGATGGGCATTGGGATGGCCCTGACTGATGCGCTCTGCATACAGCGTGCGGCCCCAGTTGGCTTCATGACAATGGGCACACGAAAGATTCAACTGGCCGATGCGTTGATAAAACAATTTCTGTCCGGCCTCGAACGCCGGCTTGGCGGCACCATCGATGCGTACCTGTATCGGCAAACCGCGCGAGGCATGCGACAACGCCGCCGTCAGCGACAACAGTTCCTCGGATTCGAAGGCCGGTGCGGGCAAGCCCTGACGCTGGCTGCGACAGTCGCGGATACGGTCCTCCAGGTTGAACAAGCGGCCGCTGGCACGATCGATGGCCGGATAGCGTGCCGCAACACCGCGCATGGCGGACGCCGCACCCGACAACTCGCCATGACAGCCGGCGCAGGACTGCAGCTTGGTGCCGACGGCAGGCTGCGCCGACCCGGTTACGCTGGCGGGCTGCGTACGCCATAGCACCTGGCCACGCTCCACCCACAGCAGGCCGGGATTGGAAAAATCATCGTCCTGCATCGCACGCAGTTCCGGGCCGAGAAACTCCCGTCCGGACTTGAGCTGGTCGAGCGCGATGCCGCGCTGCTGGGCACTGGCATCCGCCATCAGCGCGAGCATGCCAAACAGCGTGCCCAACAGCGTGCCCAACAACGCAGTCACCAGCGCACGCAATGGCCTCATCACGCCGCCAGTTCCACCCGCTGTCGCGCCTCGCCTTGCACGCCATCGTCATCCACCCAGCTCACCACCAGTTCACCGCTGACCGTAGCACGCAGGAAAAACTGGAAATAGGGATTAGCCGAGATGCCCGAGGACAGGTCGGCATCGAACACCTGTACCCCGTTATAAAGGCAGCGCAGATTACGGATGATGTTGCGCGCTATGAATTTGCCGACGTCATCCTGGCGATGACCGGTCTCCATGCCGTGCTGCACCAGCAGACGCACCTCCAGCAAACCACCGGCCGCCACACCGCGCGAAATCTGGATGCGTGCATTGCCCGAGGGCGCGCCCGAGGAGGCGCCCGGCGAGGGACGCTGCGAAACAACCGGCGAAGCCGGCGTTGCCGTATTCAATTCAGCCATCATCAGCCCCC
>CAIPUP010000100.1 GCA_903868285.1 uncultured beta proteobacterium | reverse complement strand
CGGCATTGCGGCAGTCCATCATCAGCTGGGACAAAGGCATCACCAAGGCCGCTGATGCCAAAGACACTGCGATGCAACAGCGATTGCAGTCCTCGCGAGAGTTCGCCGAGGCGCGGCTGGTGCAGGTGCTGGTGTCGCAGGGCAAGTTGTTTGAGGCCGAGCTGGTGGCGCGTGGCCTGTTGCGGCGTACGCTTAGTCGCGTGGGCAAGGACTCGCCGCAGAGTGGTAGCGCCGTCATGCGCATGGCGCAGGTGCTGCTGGCCCAGGGCCGCTTCAAGGATGCCGAGACCCTGTCCAACGAGGCCTTGCAAATTTACGCTGCCATCGCTGCTGGTTCGGGCTCAACCCTGGCGCTGGCGCCGTACTCGGCGCTCTCGCACAGCTACTTCGGTCGCGAGGACTGGACCAATGCACTCGTGCAGCTCGATCGCATGCGCAGCCTGATCGAGGCTGCTGACGATGTGTCGCGGCGGGTGTTTCGTGGCAGTGCCGAGACCGCCATCGTGCTGGTCAAGGGTGGGCGGGTGGCGCAGGGGCTGGAGATGGCGCAAGCAACGCTGGCCGACATGCTGCGCAATTTTGGCAAGGACCATCCGCGTACCGCCGAGGTGCGCGGTGCCCATGCCATGGCACTGGCTGCCAGTGCGCAGGATGAAGCCGCGCTGCGCGAATTTGCCGAGGCCCTGCGCGTCATGCTCTCGTCCGAGGCAGCGGTGATCGATATCGATGGCTCGGCGCTGCAACGCATCAAGCGTCGCGTGATCATCGAGGCCTACATCGAACTGCTGGCGCGGGTACGCGATAGCGATTTGGCACGCAAGCTGGGTATCGATGCCGCCGGCGAAGCCTTCCGCCTGGCCGATGCGGCGCGCGCCGGCAGTGTGCAAAAGGCACTCGCGGCGAGTGCGGTGCGGGCGCTGGCCAATGAGCCGGGGCTGGGCGAGCTGATCCGCAAGGATCAGGATCTGGCGCAGGAGATGCGCGCGCTGTACGACAACATCCTGCGCCTGGTGTCGCAACCGGCCGAGCAGCAATTGCCCAAGGTGATCGCCGATATGCGCAGCCGTTTGCTGCAGATCGAGCGCGAACAGAAGCAGACCTTTGCCGCCATCGAGAAGCGCTTCCCGGAGTACGCCAACCTGGTCAATCCCAAGCCGGCCACGCTGGAGGAAGCACGCAAGGCGCTGCGTCCGGGCGAGGCGCTGCTGTCGGTGTTCTCGACGCGCGAGAAGTCCTATGTCTGGTCGCTCAATCCGGCCGGCAAGCTGTCGTTTACATCGGCCAACATTGGCGAGCGTGATATTGCCGCCATCGTCGCCGGATTGCGCAAGACCCTCGACCCGGGCGATCTCACCCTGGGCGAACTGCCCGCCTTCGATTACGCCGGCGCACACAAGCTGTATGCCAGTCTGATCGCACCGGCCGAAGCGGTTTGGAGCGGTGCGAACGTGCTGGTGTTTGCCGCCTCGGGCGCGCTGTCGCAGATTCCGCTGGCGATCCTGCCGACCGCGCCGGTGCAACTGGCGAAAGACAGCAAGCTGCTGTTCGGCGAGATGCGTCAGGTGCCGTGGCTGGCCAAGAAGATCGCGGTGGTGGATGTGCCCAGTGTCACCGCGCTGTCGCGCCTGCGTGCGCTGCCGCCGGGTAACCCGCAGCGCCAGGCCTTCGCCGGCTTTGGCGATCCGGTGTTCAGCAAGGCGAGCGAAGGCAAGCCGGTCGCTGCAACAGCTTCGGCCACCACAGCGGCACCAGTGCAGGTTGCCGCTGCGGCCACGCGCGGACTGAAATTGCGCAGCCTGCAGATTCCGCGTCTGGCCGAAGACGCCGATACCTCCACCCGCCAGGTCGATGCCGCGCAGTACGCCGAACTCAACGCCCTGCCCGATACGCGGGAGGAGATTCTCTCCATCGCCAAGGCATTGGGTGCAGACCCCGACAAGGATGTGTTTCTCGGGCTGCAGGCCAACCGGCCGCAGGTGCAAAAGACCGACCTGAGCAAGCGTCGCATCGTGGCCTTTGCCACACACGGCCTGATTCCGGGCGACCTGCCCGACCTTGAGCAGCCGGCGCTGGCACTGTCGGTGCTGGATGACAGCAAGGCCTCGCCGCTGCTGACGCTGGATGACGTATTGGGCCTCAAGCTGGATGCCGACTGGGTGGTGCTGTCAGCCTGCAACACGGCTGCGGCCGATGGCCAGGGGGCGGAAGCGGTGTCGGGTCTGGGGCGGGGCTTTTTCTATGCTGGCAGCCGGGCGCTGCTGGTGACGCACTGGCCGGTGGAGACGGTCAGCGCACGCTTGCTCACCACCGGAATTTTCGAGCGCTATGCCAAGCCCGGCAATGTCACCCGGGCCGAGGCGCTGAACGCCTCGATGCGGGCGCTG
>CAIPUP010000099.1 GCA_903868285.1 uncultured beta proteobacterium | reverse complement strand
GCTCGATGCATTGATGGCACGCGATGCTGCCGGCAGCGTGGCCGATACCTGGGTGCTGGAGTTGTCAAGCTTCCAGCTGGAGTCGACCGAATCGCTGCATGCTGACTGCGCCAGCATGCTCAATCTCTCCGAGGACCATCTTGATCGGCATGACGGTATGGCCGCCTATGCTGCCGCCAAGCAGCGGGTGTTTCATGGCGACGGACTGCAGGTACTCAACCGCGACGACCCAGCCAGCATGGCCATGGCGCTGCCGGGGCGGCGTGTCGTCAGCTTTGGCCTGGATCGTCCGGCGGCTGGTCAGTTCGGCTTGCAGCAGCAGGCTGGCGAGAGCTGGCTGGCGCAGGGCGAGGACTGCCTGATGCCGCTGTCGCAACTGCCGTTGGCCGGATTGCATAACGCTGCCAATGCATTGGCTGCCCTGGCGCTGTGTCATGGCATCGGCTTGCCGCGTGCACCGCTATTGCAGGCGCTGCGCGAGTTCCGTGGCTTGCCGCATCGTGTGGCGCTGGTGGCCGAGCAGAATGGCGTGCGCTACTACGACGACTCCAAGGGCACCAATGTTGGCTCGACCGTGGCTGCGCTCAAGGGCTTGGCACAGGGTGAATCGAAGGTGGTGCTGATTGCCGGTGGCGAGGGCAAGGGCCAGGATTTCGCGCCGCTGGCCGAGGCTGCCCGGCACACCGCGCGGGCCGTGGTGGTGATCGGTCGTGATGCTGCAGAGATATCGCAAGTTCTTGATTTTAAAGGAATTTTTAATAAGTCTGCCAGTACGTTGGCAGATGCCGTGGCACTCGCCCGGTCGCTCGCGCAGCGCGGCGACGCCGTGCTGCTGTCGCCGGCTTGCGCCAGCTTTGACATGTTTCGCAACTATGCCCATCGCGGTGAGGTGTTCTGCGCCGTGGTGAAGGAGATGCTCGATGCTGGCACGCATTGAAGCAGCCCTGGGCGGCGTCGCCGGTCGGCGTGGTGGGCGCGGCGCGTCGCGCCCGGGTTCGCGGTCTTCGCTGGCAGCGGGTGCTACCGCCGCCGGACGTCGTGCCTGGGGTGGCGCAGGTGCCAATCCCACGGTCGAGGCCGAATACGACAGCCAGCTGCTGTGGACCGGCATTGTGTTGCTGCTGCTGGGCTTGGTGATGGTGTATTCGGCTTCCATTGCCACCGCCGAGGCCAGCCGCTTCACTGGCAGCCGCGCCAGCTATTACCTGGTGCGCCAGGCGGTATTCCTGCTGGTCGGGGTGGTGGTGGCGATGATGGCGTTTCAGATTCCTATCCGGGTCTGGCAGCAACTCTCGCCCTGGCTGTTTCTGCTGGGTGCCTTGCTGCTGGCATTGGTCCTGATCCCTGGCGTCGGGCGTGAGGTCAACGGGGCGCGGCGCTGGATCGGCCTGGGCATCATCAACCTGCAACCCTCCGAGCTGATGAAGCTGTTCGCCGTGCTGTATGCCGCTGACTACACCGTACGCAAACAGGCCTTGATGTCGAGCTTTCAGCGCGGCCTGCTGCCAATGCTGGGTGTGATGCTGATCGTCGGCTGGTTGCTGCTGCGTGAGCCGGATTTTGGCGCCTTCGTGGTCATCACCGCCATCGCCATGAGCGCGCTGTTCCTCGGCGGCATGCGTGGACAGTGGTTCGCCGGCTTGCTGGTGCTGCTGGCTATCGGCTTTGTCGGCCTGGTGCGGTCTTCGCCCTATCGCATGCAACGCATTTTTGGCTTCATGGACCCGTGGTCGGATGCCTTTGGCAAGGGCTATCAGCTGTCGCATTCGTTGATCGCGTTCGGGCGTGGCGAATGGTTCGGCGTCGGCCTGGGTGCCAGTGTCGAGAAGCTGCACTATCTGCCAGAAGCGCATACCGACTTCCTGTTGGCGGTGATCGGTGAAGAGCTGGGTTTCGTTGGTGTGCTGACGGTGATCGTGCTGTTTGCCCTGTTGGTGCAACGTGCCTTCGCCATTGGTCGCAAGGCGGTCGAGCTTGATCGGCCGTACGCCGCACTGGTGGCGCAAGGCATCGGCGTCTGGCTGGCGGTGCAGGCGCTGATCAATATCGGTGTCAACCTGGGCGTGCTGCCGACCAAGGGCCTGACCCTGCCGCTGATGAGCTTTGGCGGCAGCGGCATCGTGGCCAATTGCGTGGCACTGGCGATCCTGATGCGTATCGATTACGAAGCACGGCAACTGGGACGGGGGCAGGGCGCATGAGCGTCAATTCCGGACTGTCGCCGATGCAGAGCGCGCTGCAAGCCGCGATGCCACCCGCAATGCACCGCGCTGCGCCAACCTTGATGGTGATGGCCGGTGGTACGGGTGGGCATATCTATCCCGGCCTCGCGGTGGCGACTGCCTTGCGCCAGCGTGGCTGGCAACTGGTGTGGATGGGTTCACGCAGCGGCATGGAAGCGCAGATCGTGCCGCGCCATGACATCGCCATGGCCTGGGTGCAGTTCTCCGGCCTGCGCGGACGCGGCTTGCTGGCCACCGCCACGCTACCGCTGCGCTTGCTACGCGCCTTGTGGCAAAGCTTGCAGGCGCTGCGTCGTTATCGACCGGATGTGGTGCTCGGCATGGGTGGCTATATGGCCGTGCCGGGTGGCCTGATGGCCGCGTTGAGTGGACGCAAGTTATTGATTCATGAACAGAATTCGGTACCCGGCTTGGCTAATCGGCTGCTCGCACGCCTGGCGCATCGGGTGATGACGGCTTTCCCGCAGGAATTGCCGGGCGCGCTGCCGGGTGCGCTCACGGGCGCGCTGCCGGGTGCGCTCTGGACCGGTAACCCGGTGCGGGCCGAGATCAGCGCCATCGCGCCACCGGCACAGCGGTTCGCGGATCGCCGTGGTCCGCTGCGACTGCTGGTGGTGGGAGGTAGTCTGGGTGCAGCCGCGCTCAACAGCGTGGTGCCGCAGGCGCTGGCGCTATTGCCAGTCGACAGCCGGCCGCTGGTGGTGCACCAGGCTGGCGCGAAAAACATCGAGACGCTGCAGGCAGCCTATGCCG
>CAIPUP010000098.1 GCA_903868285.1 uncultured beta proteobacterium | reverse complement strand
CAATGACTTGTTGGCGCTATGCCAGTTTCTGCCTGGCCCCAACATCATCAATATGTCGGTGGTGCTGGGTTCGCGCCTGCATGGCCCGCTGGGTGCAGTGGCCGGCTTGCTGGCACTGATGGGGGCGCCAGTGGCCATCGCACTGGCGCTGGGCTGGATTTACGTCAGCTTTGGTCATGCCGGTGCGGTGGATGCCATCCTGCGCGGGGTGGCGCCGGTGGCCGCGGGACTGATGCTGGCCACCGGTATCAAGGTGGCGATGGCTTATTCCTGGCGTAATCGCCTGAGCGTGTTTGCGGTGCTGTGCTTCGTGGCGATTGCCTTGTTTCGTATCAGCCTGCCAGTGATGTTGCTGGCGCTAGTGCCGGCCGCGCTGTTGTTGGCCTGGCATCGACAGCGTCGCGCCGGGAGGGCGGGATGAGCACCGACCACGCATCGGTGCTGGATTTCGCGCTCGAGCTGGCAGCGATATCCCTGCTGTCCATTGGTGGCGTGCAGGCCATCCTGCCCGAGATCCAGCGCAAGCTGGTGGAGGTCAATGGCTGGATGTCGGCCTCGACCTTTGCCGACCTGTACGCGCTGGGCACAGCAGCGCCAGGCCCGAATGCGGTGGTGGGAACGCTGCTGGGTTTTCATCTGGCAGGTTTGTGGGGGGCATTTCTTTTCACCTGCGCCATGACCCTGCCGACCTCGCTATTTGCCTATTTCATGGCCCAGGTCTGGGAGCGCTTTCGTGCCGCCTCCTGGCGCCAGGTCATCGCCGATGCCTTGGCACCAATCACAGTGGGCCTGATGCTGGCGGCCGGCTATTTGCTGACCCAGGCCGCTGATCATGACTGGAAGCAGTATGGCCTGAGTGCCTTGGCTGTATTGCTTTTGCTACGCACCCGCATCAATCCGGTGTGGATGATTTTGGCCGGGGCTTTGCTCGGCCTGACAGGATGGGTATGAGTCACAAAGCCGGGGTTGGGGTGCTGCGCCTGAAAGCGGGTCGCGAGCGTTCATTACGCCGTCGTCATCCCTGGGTGTTCTCGGGCGCGATTGATACGCTGTCCGGGCAGCTTGCCTCGGGTGCCACGGTGCGGGTGGAAGCGGCCGATGGCGCGTTTCTGGCCTGGGCCGCGTATAGCGCCAATTCGCAGATTCGCGCCCGGGTATGGAGTTTCGAGCAGGCGGTCTATCCTGATGCTGCGCTGATGGCCGCGCGTATTGGCGCCGCCTTGCAGCATCGCCAGCAATGGCTGGATGCATCGACGCTGGCTGACGAGGGCGCCTGCCGGCTGCTGCATGGCGAGTCCGACGGTCTGCCAGGAGTGATCGTCGATCGCTATGGCAAGGCATTGGTGATGCAGCTGCTCTCGGCCGGCGCCGAGCACTGGCGCGAGGTCTTGATCGAGGCGCTGTTGCAACAGACTGGCTGCAGTGTGCTGGTTGAGCGCTCCGACACCGATGCGCGTCAGCTCGAGGGGCTGCCGCCGACCAGTGGCGTCTTGCACGGCGAGCTCAAGGGCAACTTGCAGATCATCGAGCATGGCTTGCGCTATGAGGTAGATGTGCTGGGCGGGCAAAAGACCGGCTTCTATCTGGACCAGCGTGATAACCGCCAGCGTGTCGCCAGCCTGGCTGCCGGGCGCGATGTGTTGAACGCCTTCTGCTACAGCGGCGGTTTTACCCTGCCGGCGCTCAAGGCTGGCGCCAGCAGCGTGTTGTCCATCGATAGCTCAGGCCCGGCGCTGGCCTCGGCGCAGCGCAATCAGGCGCTCAACGGCTTGTCGCAAGCGCCGGCGCAGTGGCAGGAGGCGGATGTGTTTCAACGTTTGCGCAGTCTGCGCAGCGAGGGCCGCAGCTTTGATCTGATCGTGCTCGATCCGCCCAAATTCGCCCCGACTTCGCGCGACGCCGAGCGCGCCGCGCGCGGCTACAAGGACATCAATCTCAATGCCATGAAGCTGCTGCGCCCGGGCGGGCTGTTGGCGACCTTCTCCTGCTCCAGTGGTATCTCGGTGGAACTGTTTCGCAAGATCATCGCCGGGGCGGCGGCCGATGCCGCCATGCCGGCCACCGTACTGGCGAACTTTTGCGCTGCGCCGGATCATCCGGTGGCCCTGGAATTTCCTGAAGGGGAGTATCTTAAAGGCTTGTTTTTAAAGAGAAATTAGATTTCCCTTGGCGGCTTCGCCCGGGCTTTTTCCATGTCGGAGAGTTGTCATCGGCGGATGATTGCGCCGCAACGGGTCCGAGCATACAATCGCCCCCCTTTCAATTCCGGCCCACCCGGTACGGGGAGCAAAGATGTCGATGTCGCAGCAAGGGCAGCAGGAGCAGAACATGGTTCCGGTGACTATCCTCACCGGCTTTCTCGGCAGTGGCAAAACCACGCTGCTGAACCGCATCCTCAAGGAACAGCACGGTCAGCGCATCGCAGTGATCGAAAACGAGTTCGGCGAGTCCGGGGTCGATAACGAAATCCTCGTCAATGACGGCGAGGAGCAGATCGTCGAAATGAACAACGGTTGCATCTGCTGCACCGTGCGTGGCGATCTGGTGCGCATCCTGGGTGAGCTGCGCGACAAGCGCGAGGGCGGCAAGCTCAAGTTCGATCGCGTCATCATCGAGACCACCGGCATGGCCGATCCCGGCCCGGTGGCGCAGACCTTTTTCATGGATGAGGACATTGGCAACTATTACCTGCTCGATAGCATCCTGACCCTGGTGGACGCCAAGCATGCGCCCAAGCAGCTGGATGAATTCCGCGAGGCGCAGGAGCAGATCGGCTTTGCCGACCGCATTCTGATGTCCAAGACTGATCTGGTGGGCAAGGAAGAGCAGGAGGCCTTGCGCCTGCGTATCGCGCGCATGAATCCGCGCGCACCGATCAAGAAGGTGAACTTCGGGCATACCCCGATCAAGGAAATTCTCGATATCCGCGGTTTCAATCTGAATGCGGTGCTGGAGCTGGACCCGGACTTTCTCAAGGAAAGCGAACATGAGCATGACGAGCATGTGTCCTCGTTCGTGTTCAAGTCGGACAAGCCGTTTGATGGCGTCAAGCTGGAGGAGTTTCTCTCCGGGCTGGTGCAGGTTTACGGCGCAGACATGCTGCGGTATAAGGGTGTCCTTCAACTGAAGGGCAACGCACACCGGGTGGTATTCCAGGGTGTGCATATGTTGATGGGCGGCGATCTCGGCAAGGCCTGGGGTCCCGGCGAAAAGCGCACCAGCACCATGGTGTTTATCGGTCGCAAGTTACCCGAAGAACTGTTTGTCAAAGGGCTGGAACAATGTCTCGTGGAAGCATCATGAAAAAAGTAGCTCCGACGAAGGCTGCTCCGGGCAAGTCCGCCGCCAGCAAGGCCGCAACCAAATCTGCAGCCAAGAGCGTAACCAAGGCAGCGCCGGCGAAGGCAGCCGCCAGGCCAGCCGTGAAGGCTGTAGCGCCCGCGCCCGCAAAAGCGGCGGCAAAACCGGCCGCCAAATCGGCCGCCACAAAAGCAGCGGCTGCGCCCGTGGCTAAGCCCGTGGCCAAGGCGGCAGTCAAGCCCGCCAGCAAGCCGACTGTGGCAGCGCCAAGTCGCAAAGCCGAGCGGCGTATCGCCGGATTGACCGAGACCGAGTTGATGCGCGCACCCGCCGATCGGTATATGGATGCCGGCCAGATGGCCTATTTCCGCGAATGCCTGATGGAAATGCGCAACGAAATTCTTGAAAAAGCCGACGCCACCTCGGAGCATCTGCGTGAGCACGAGATTGAGCCCGACCCCACTGATCAGGCCACCATCGAAGAGGAATATGCACTCGAGCTGCGTGCGCGTGATCGCGAACGCAAGCTGTTGAAAAAGATCGAGCAGGCGCTGGCGCGTATCGCCGACGGCAGCTATGGCTACTGCGAGGAGACGGGTGAGGTCATCGGGATTCCGCGTCTGCTGGCACGACCCACCGCGACGCTGTCGGTCGAGGCGCAGACCCGTCGCGAGCTCAAGCAAAAGCTCTACGGCGACTGATACTCCGCCTGGCATAGACCTCGGCCCACTCCCCAGACCCCTTTCCCAGATTCCTTAGCGTCCCATGTCCAGCGCGCGTCGTTCATCGTCAATAGCTTTGCAAGCGCCCAGTCACTGGATGCAGCTTGGCTTGCGGCTGTTGCTGGTGCTGGGGGTGCTGTTGGGGCAGGCTGCAACGCAACTGCATGGCTATGCCCACTTTGCCGATGACCTGAGCCGGGTTGCGAGCGTTGATGCCGAGCCGGGCTTTGATCCCGAGGCTAATCCCGGGTTCAGTGCAGAACCCGCCCAGGGTTCGTCTGGTCACGCACTGGGCAAGTGTTT
>CAIPUP010000097.1 GCA_903868285.1 uncultured beta proteobacterium | reverse complement strand
CTCCAGCAGCGGGGTACGGATGGCGCGATAGCCATAACCGCGCAACCAGTCACGCAAGGCGGCTTCCAGATCCTCCCAACGCTCGGCCTCATCCGGCAGGATGTCGTTCATGCCGCGTACGGCCTGCAAGGTTTTACTCATTCGATTACTGATCCTGTAAATCGATCGACTACGACCGAATGGGAATGATGCGAGAGGCAGGCTTTTTGGGCGCCGGATTGGTTTGTCCCTCCCCGCCAGCCGGCGCATCGGCCGCAAAGCGTCGCTGCACATAATCTTCGACGATGGCCTGGAACTCCTCGGCGATGTGATCACCCTTGAGCGTGACGGTTTTCTCGCCATCGACATACACCGGTGCCACCGGCGTCTCGCCGCTGCCCGGCAGGCTGATGCCGATATCGGCCTGCTTGGATTCACCCGGGCCATTGACGACACAGCCCATCACCGCCACATGCATATCCTCCACGCCCGGGTAGATCAGTCGCCAGCTCGGCATCTGCTGGCGCAGGTAGGTCTGAATGCGCTCGGCAAGCACCTGGAACACGGTGCTAGTGGTACGGCCGCAACCGGGACAGGCAATCACCATCGGCGCGAACGAGCGCAGACCCATGGTTTGCAGCAGTTCCTGCGCCACGATCACCTCACGCGTGCGGTCACCACCCGGCTCGGGGGTGAGCGATACACGGATGGTGTCGCCGATGCCCTCTTGCAACAGCACCGCCATCGCTGCCGAAGAAGCCACAATGCCCTTGGAGCCCATGCCAGCCTCAGTCAGCCCCAGGTGCAGCGGATAGTCGCAACGTGCTGCCAGATCGCGATAGACGCGAATCAGGTCCTGCACCGCGCTGACCTTGCACGACAGCACGATGCGATCACCGGGCAAGCCCCAGGCTTCCGCCTGCGCAGCGGAGTCAAGCGCCGAGACAATCAGCGCCTCGCGCATCACCTGATCAGCCGGCAGCGGCTGCGCCAGCGCAGCGTTGTCATCCATCATGCGCGCCAGCAGCGCCTGATCCAAGCTGCCCCAGTTGACGCCGATACGCACCGGCTTGCCATAGCGGCAGGCCATCTCGATCAGGGTGCCGAACTGTTCGTCACGGCGCGCACCACGTCCGACATTGCCAGGATTGATGCGGTACTTGGCCAAGGCCTCGGCGCAGGCCGGATGTTCGGTCAGCAGCTTGTGGCCATTGAAATGGAAGTCGCCCACCAAGGGCACATCGCAGCCCAGGGCATCGAGGCGTTCGCGGATATGCGGCACGGCAGCGGCCGCTTCGCTGGTGTTGACCGTGACGCGCACCACCTCCGAGCCGGCGCGCGCCAGCGCATGCACCTGCGCAATCGTGCCCTCGATATCGGCGGTATCGGTATTGGTCATCGACTGCACCAGGATGGGCGCATCGCCACCGAGCGCCAAATGCGCGATATCGACCTTACGGGAGAGCCTGCGATTTATCAATGAAATCATGAACTTACGTTACTTTTAAGGAAGGGCTACTGGAGCACCAGCTGGGCCACACCAGCAACACCCAGGTGCGGCTTGAGGTCGACCGGCTTGTCCAGCCAGATCAGCTTCACACCTGCCGCATTGCCTATCGTCAATGTCAGGGGCAGCACGCCTTCGACGCTGCTGCGGCTGCCGGCCGGATTATCCTGGGAAAAAATCACACGGCCATCACGCTCACGCACCTCAACCCAAGACCGGCCCTGAAATTCCAGCTGCAGCATCGAGCGACCCGGTATCGCCGTACCGGTCACTACGCTTGCCGCATTCGCTGCGCTGGCCGGAACCAGACTCCTTCCCGAATCGCTGGCCGCGCTGTCTTGCAACAGCTGCGGCGTCGGGCTCAAGGTCAACGACAGTTCGCCATTCGTCCTGGCGTTGGCAGCCGGCGCCGCATCTGCGCTTGACGCAACCCCTGGGACAGGATGCGCACCCCACAAGGCGTCGCCAAACTGCCACTCCAGGACAACGGCAAGCATCGCTACCAGAAAGGCCAGCGACCACAACAAAGAGTTGCGGGTGGAACGATTGTGTCCATCGGGAAAGGTCACCGGTCGTACAACGGCCTGCGGCAATGTTGGCACGCGGCTCTGGCCATGTGCCTCATAGGCCGCCAGCAACGGTACCGGGTCGAGTTCAACCCGCCGGGCATAGCCACGCAACATGCCACGCACAAATGTCGCTGGTGGCAAGCGCTGAACATCGTTCTGCTCCAGTGCCTCGATCTGTCGCACACCAAACTTGGTGGTCTGGGCAATATCGTTCAGGCTCAACCCCAGACGCTCGCGCGCCGCCCGCAGCAGCTGGCCAGGATGCTCTGACTCGCTTTGCACTGCGGGCTCGTTTTGCACTGTCTCTGGCATGGTCCCGTCGGCGAGAGAGTCGGTCAGCGAGCCGACGCGCGTTTCGGGGAGCTTATCGGCTAGCCTGTCAGGAAGCCCATTGGCGACGCCGCTGTCGACTTCCGGGCAAGCCGACGATGCACTCTGACTGGGTTCGATAGCACTCACTCGTAGCGTCCATTCACAAGAAGCTCGTACTCGGGCGTGCCGGCAAAGCGCCGGCGCATTTCATTGGCAAGACTGGCTTCGGCCGCAGCATCGCCAAGGCGCCGTGCAACACGCAACGCCAACCAGGTTGATTCGGCTGTGGCATCGGTCAGGTTATTGAAGCGGGCCACCAACTCCCGCGCCTGCAACCATTCGCCGCGACGGTGACGCACTGTTGCCAACTTGAAGATGGCAGGCACATGACCCGCATCGACGCGCAAGGCACGCTCGAATTGATCGATCGCCTCGGCATCACGACCAATTTGCAACAGGCATTCACCGGCAAGCGAATAAGACCGCTGCGGCGTGGCGTACAGCGGATTGCGCACCGCACTCTGAAAATATTTGAGCGCCAGATCCTGCCGGCCAGTCTGGCACAGGAACCAGCCAAAGTTGTGATTGATATCCGGATCGTTGGGCGACAGGCGCAAGGCACGCTCGAAGTTCTGCTGCGCCTGGGACGTCTCCTTGAGATCCATGTGCACCAGGCCCAACACGTTGTAGGCCATGGCATAGCCGGGATCGGCGCGCGTGGCGATTCGTGCCTCATCCAGTGCCACCGCCATGTTGCCGCGGCCGAAATAGGCCGAAGCCAGCTCAGTATGCACCCGGGCACGTTCCCGGGGTGTGCCTGGCTCGGTGACCAGCATGCCGCTATCCGGGTCTTCGCTCTGGGTGCGATCACTGCCCAAGCCATTGCTGGCACAGCCTTGCAGCAGAAACACGTTGAGCAAGATTGCGCAAAGTGCTGCCCGTTGCGACATTGTGAGCACTGCGACCAACCCGTCAAAGCGCTTCACGCCGTGGCCTCGGTATTGCGTTGCGGTTCAATGCGTATGGTGTTGCGCAGGCTGCGTCGGGTGCGATCCTCAATCTGCCCGGCCAGCTGGCCGCAGGCAGCGTCGATATCATCACCGCGCGTCTTGCGCACCGTCGCAACGATACCGGCACGGTTGAGAATCTCAGCGAATCGCCGTACCGCATCGATGGAGGAGCGACGGAAGTCAGATCCGGGAAAGGGATTGAACGGGATGAGATTCAGCTTGCACGGCACTTCGGCCAGCAGCTGCAACAACTGCCGCGCCTGCGCCGGGCTGTCATTCACACCTTCAAGCATGACGTATTCGAAGGTCACGAAGTCACGCGGCGCCCGCTCCAAATAGCGCACACAGGCCGCCAGCAATTGCGCCAACGGATATTTACGATTGATCGGCACCAGCTGATCGCGCAGCGCGTCATCAGGGGCATGCAGCGACACCGCCAGCGCAACCGGACAATCCTCGCGCAGCCGATCAATCGCCGGCACGATGCCCGAGGTGGAGAGCGTGACGCGTCGCCGCGACAGGCCGTAACCATGGTCGTCCAGCATCAGTCGGAGCGCTGGCAGCACCGCCTCGTAGTTCAGCAAGGGCTCGCCCATACCCATCATCACGACATTGGTCACAGGTCGCGACTGCTGCGATGCGCTGGCGTTGCTGGCCGCACTGTCTGATGCCTGACCGGTAGCGGTATCGCTATCCGTATCGGACTGCGCATCAGCAAGGTCATCGGCGGTTTCGTCAACATCGTCACGCGCGATCCCCAGTACACGATTGGCATGCCACAGCTGACCGATGATTTCGGCCGTGGTGAGGTTGCGATTGAAACCCTGCTTGCCCGTGGAGCAAAAACTGCAATCGAGGGCACAGCCAGCCTGCGAAGAGATGCACAGCGTGCCGCGTCGCTGCTCGGGGATGAACACGGTCTCGACCGCCGAGCCGCCGATATCCAGCAACCACTTGCGTGTGCCATCGCTGGCGATGCGATCGGCGGTGACCCGCGGCTGCAGAACTTCTGCCTGCTGCTGCAGCAAAGCGCGAAAGCTGCCCGCCAGATCGGTCATGCGGGCGAAGTCGTTCTCGCCGGCACGATGAATCCAGCGCTGCAACTGCCGCGCTCGAAACGGCTTCTGACCCAGTCCCTGCACATACTCAGCCAGGGCAGGACCATCAAAATCAAGCAGATTGACTGGCATGGGGGGATGGAGGGTTAGGCTGACGAAAAACAACGACCGCCAGCCATGGCCGTCAGGCGCTCAGCGCGAGTAGACCTCAAGCGAGGGGAAGAAAAAGGCGATTTCCTGCGCGGCCGTCTCGGCGCCATCCGAGCCATGCACAGCGTTGGCGTCGATGGAATCCGCGAAATCAGCGCGAATGCTGCCCTTTTCGGCCTTTTTCGGATCGGTGGCGCCCATGAGGTCGCGGTTTTTGGCAATCGCGCCCTCGCCTTCGAGCACCTGGATCATGACCGGACCCGACACCATGAAGCTCACCAGGTCACGGAAAAACGGGCGGGCTTTGTGTACGGCGTAGAAAGCTTCGGCCTGACGCTCGGAAAGATGCATCATGCGGGCCGCGATGACCTTCAGGCCAGCGCCTTCGAAGCGGCTGTAAATCTGGCCGATCACGTTTTTGGCTACGGCATCCGGCTTGATGATCGACAGGGTGCGTTCTACAGACATGGAAATCTCCGATGATTCAGGGTTGGATAAAGCAAACTCGGGCAAAAACTCGGCAAGAAAACGTGACAAGAAAATTCGCTAACTTTCTATTTTAACAGTGAATTGTGGCAATGGTGCAGTGAATCAATGCAGCCGCTGCGCAGCGCTGACCGGCATGAATCCGCGTTGAATCCGCGCCCGACCAAAAGCGGCTAAAACCATTGAGACTGATTTCGGTCAGGTTACTGAAAGGCGGCGTAATTAAACTTCGGCCGTAGTCTCTTTCCTCCTCTCTGGCGTGGGAATCCCTGATTCCCACGTTTTTTTTCGTCCTGAATTTGCTGCATGCTGTGTGGCCTCGGACCGACGCCCCCGCCGCCGTGCAGCCAACGCCCCCAGGAGGGAACTCTCCCATGCGTGTTTTACTGGTCGAAGATGACAAGGCCCTGGCCGATGGCCTGATGCGCACACTGCGCGAAAACGGCTATGCCGTCGATCACGCCCCGGACGGCGAACTGGCGCTGCGTGCCGCAGCCGAGGAACACTACGACCTGATCGTGCTGGATGTATCCCTGCCCGGCATTGACGGTTTCGAGGTACTGCGCCAGCTGCGCCGCAATCAGCATCAAGGCAGCATCCTGATGTTGACCGCGCGCGATGCTGAACAGGACCGCATCAAAGGCCTGGACCTGGGTGCGGACGACTACGTCACCAAGCCGTTCTCGCTGCCGGAGTTCGAGGCGCGGGTGCGGGCCCTGATCCGGCGCAACCGCAACGAGCGCAGCCCGCAACTGCAAATCGGCCGGCTGTCGGTGGATACCGTATCGCGCCGCGCCTGTGTCGGCGAGGAAGAACTCGAGCTCACCCCGCGCGAATGGGGCGTGCTGGAATATCTGCTGACCCGCGCCGGGCAGGTGGTGTCCAAGGAGCAGATGCTGCAGGCACTGTGCAGCTGGGATGACTCGCTCACGCACAACGCCATCGAGGTCTACATCTCGCGCCTTCGCGCCAAGCTGCAATCGGCCGGTATTCGCATCCGCACCGTGCGCGGCTTTGGCTATGTCGTTGAAGAGCCAGCGCGCTGAAATGAACCCGCAACGCCACTCAAGCCTGCGCCAGCTGCTCACGCGCTGGGTGGTGTTGCCGCTGGTGATGCTACTGGTGGCAAGCCTTGCCGCCACCTGGCTGATTGCACTGGACACGGCCAACGATGCCTATGACAGTCAGCTGCTCGATCCGGCACTGGCAATCGCCAACAACGTCATGGTGCAGGACGGCACGCTGCGCTTCGAGCTGCCCCCCATTGCGCTGGAAGTCCTGCGCGTCGACGCCGCCGACCGACTGTTTTTCGAAGTACTCGCGAGCGACGGCTCGCATGCCGTCGGCAATGGCCGCATTACGCCACCCCCAGCGCTGCCGGTGCTGCACCAGCATTTGTTCTACGACTCGCTGGTGGATGATCGTCCGGTGCGGGTAGCAGCGCTGCGCGCCGGCAGTGCCGAGGTGCCGATCCTGGTGTTGGTGGCCGAAACCTATGTCAAACGCGACCGGCTGGTGAAGGACATGCTGATCGCCACCGGTATTCCAGCCACGCTGCTGGCGCTGGCGGCGTTCCTGTTTTCCTGGTTCGGCATCCGCCGCGTGCTGCAGCCGCTGGATGACCTGCGTGACGAGATCGCCTCGCGCTCACCGCGTGATCTGGCGCCAGTGTCCGAAGGCAACAAGCCAGGTGAAATCCGGCCTTTGGTTCAAACACTGAACCAACTGTTCTCGCGCATGCAGGCGGCCATCGACAACCAGCAGCGTTTCATCGAGAACGCCGCGCATCAGCTGCGCACTCCCATCGCCGGCCTGGCCACGCATAGCGAACTGGCGCGCCGGCGCGAAGCACCCCCCGAGCTGCGCGACCTGCTCGACATGATTGCCTCGGAGACGCGTCGCACCAGTCACCTGATCAATCAGCTACTGACCCTGGCGCGGGCCGAGCCGGGCGATCTGCATGCGATCGAGCGCCAGCCACTGGACCTGCATGCCCTGGGCAGTCAGGCGGCACAGCAATGGGTGCCGCGCGCGCTGGCGCAGAACATTGACCTGGGTTTCGAACTGGAACACGCCTGGACCATCGGCGATCCACTACTGCTGCGCGAGCTGCTGGCGAACCTGCTGGACAACGCGCTGGCCTATGGCAAGCAACCGAGCCCGGACAACTCAACAGTGGCAACCGACGAAGGCACCAGCGGCAAGGTCACGGTGCGCACCCGCAGCGAAGACGAGCTGGTAGTCCTGGAGGTCGAGGACGATGGACCGGGCATCCCGGAAGCGGATCGTCCACAGGTGTTGGAGCGCTTCTATCGCCGCCCCGGCACACCGGGTGATGGCTCGGGACTGGGCCTGGCCATCGTGGCGGAAATTGCCCGACGCCATCAGGCCACGCTCGCCCTGCTCACCCCCGCCAGTGGCCGTGGCCTGCTGGTACGGCTGCAGCTCAAACGACTGGTGCTAGCGGATCGTCCGGCCGACTGAAGCGCCACTGCAAGGACAGCCCGGCCTCCCCCGGTTGCGCCCGCCAGTCCGCCGCGTAACCCAGGCCCGGCACCGCCAGCAAGGTGTCGCCACACCACAGCAAGGGCAGCCGCTGCCGCTGCCAGGGTGGCAGACCCCGGGCTTGCCACAGATTGCCCAGGGTCTGGCTCGGCTGCGCGGCACTGAGCCGAATGCGCTCTCCGCCACGACGCAAACGCCAGTGCAGCGCAGCGTCCGCGAGCGCCACGGCCAGACGCGCCAAGGACAGCCCCTCACCGACAGACCACTGCGGCACCAGCCAGCCGCCCAGTTCGGACCAGTGTTGCGGCGACACCGCATCACCGCGCGCAGGCATTTGCCAAGGCCGCGACCAGGCTCCGGGAAGCACTGGAAGGTCTGATAAATTATTCAATAAAAACAATAGGTTACGATACCTCCGAAAGCGCCAGCCGGGCATCTGCAACAAGGGGCTGGCATCACCGCGCGGCGTCGCCATCTGCCGCAACAGCTCGGCCATACGCGCAGTCGAGAGCTGTGGCGCGCCATGCCAGACGCACCACTCCCGCAGCACGTTGGCTGCGCGCAGCTCACCCAGCGCCAGCAGCGCTGCGATGGGAAGCGCCTGCGGTGCTGCGATGGGGCGCGCCTGCGGCGCTGTCGCCGGCATCGATGCCGTGTGTCCCGCGAGGCGCTGTAAATCTTCGCGCGCCATCACCGACAGCAGTTGCGCCGCCTGCGCCAGATGGCCGGCGCTGCGGGCGATGTTGGCCGAGGCTGCCGGCGAGGCCTGCTCCAGACGCGGCAACACCGCATGCCGCAGGAAATTGCGTCGACGATGCTGGTCCTGGTTGGATTCGTCCTCGATCCAGCGCAGCCGGTGCTGACGCGCCCAGGCTTCGATATCGGCACGCGTGTTGTGCAGCAGCGGCCGCAGAATGTCCAGTTCGCCCAGGCGACGCGCCAGCGGCATGGCCGCCAGTCCGGCCACACCAGCACCACGCAGCAACTGGGTGAGCAAGGTCTCGGCCTGATCATCGCGATGCTGCGCCAGCAGCAACAGGCGACAGTCGATTGCTCGCGCAGCATTGGAAAACGCGGCATAACGGGCCGCCCGCGCCGCGCCCTCCACCCCAAGCGCACGATGCGGTGCGAGATCGACCCGCATCACCTGCAGCGGAACCTGCAATGACTGGCATTGCGCCTCGCAGGCGCTGACCCAGGCATCGGCATTCGGGCTCAGTCCGTGATGCACATGCACCGCATGCAGACGCAGCGGCATTTCTGTCGCCAGCTGCGCCAGGACATGCAGCAACACCGTGGAATCGATACCACCGGAGTAGCCCAGCAACAGCGGCACTGTGCCGACCCCGGTGGCGGGGAAATAGGACCGGAGCGAGTTGCGGACGGCCTGCGGTAGCGTCAGCAACGGCCGCGCCACGCCCGACTCAGCCGGGTTCGGTTTCCCGGAACTTGCCATAGCCCATCAGACGCTCGAAGCGCTGCTCGACCAATTCGTCCGGGCTCTTGTCAGCCAGTTGCTTCAATGCCTCGGCAATGGCCTTTTTCACCGACTGCGCCGCCGCCGCCGGATCACGATGCGCACCACCCACCGGTTCGTTGATCACACGGTCGATCAGACCGAGCGACTTCAAGCGCGGCGCAGTGATGCCCAGGGTCTCGGCCGCCTCGGGCGCCTTGCTTGCGCTCTTCCACAGAATGGAGGCACAGCCTTCGGGGGAAATCACCGAGTAGGTCGAGTACTGCAGCATGTTCAACTGATCACCCACTGCAATGGCCAGCGCACCACCCGAGCCACCCTCGCCGATCACGGTGCAAACAATGGGTACTTTCAACTCGGCCATGACGTACAGGTTGTGACCAATGGCTTCGGACTGGCCGCGCTCCTCGGCACCGATGCCGGGGTAAGCGCCGGGGGTATCGATGAAAGTCACCACCGGGATACCGAACTTTTCCGCCAAGCGCATCATGCGCAGCGCCTTGCGGTACCCTTCCGGACGCGGCATGCCGAAATTGCGCAGGATTTTCTCGCGCGTATCGCGCCCCTTCTGATGCCCGATCACCATCACGGTCTGATCATTGAAGCGCGCCAATCCACCAACGATGGACAGATCATCGGCAAACGAGCGATCACCATGCAGCTCTTCGAAATCGGTGAAGGCCATGGCGACGTAATCGAGGGTGTAGGGCCGCTGCGGATGACGCGCCACCAGCGCCACCTGCCAGGGCGTGAGCTTGGCGTAGATGTCGCGAGTGAGGGTCTGACTTTTTTTCTGCAAGCGGCTGATCTCGTCGGAGATATCCACCGCCGAGTCATCCTGCACAAAGCGCAGCTCTTCGATCTTGCCTTCGAGTTCGGCGATCGGTTGTTCAAAATCCAGGAAAGTTGTCTTAGCCATGGTGTGATTCTAGTGCATGCATCTCATGCCGGCGCTGTCGCAACATGGATCAACGGCTTGATCAATGGCAGATTGATCAACAGATTCTGTGGCTTGAAGCGCACTTGTTCCTGTTCATCCATCGAGAGCGCCAGATACACCGGCTTACCGGCGACTGCCGGCCGCATCAATGATGCATCGTTGAACTGCATGCGAAACAGCACCGCCAGTCGTCGCATGCGGCCCTGCTCCACCGACTCGCCGCGCCACAAGGCATCCAGCAGGCTGCTGGACTCCACATCCAGTCCGATATGCCAACTCCAGTGGGCATCCTCGATGGCGGCCACCGGCTGCACTGTGACTTGCACCCCCGCCATATGCGCCAGCCATTTCTCGATCACACGAGAGAGTGCTGCCATGGCCGCGGCATCATGGCGCGCCGCAATCACGAAATCATGCCGCTCGTCACGCGCCCAGTAGCGACCCGCATTGGCTAGATCGAGCACATCAAGGCTGGCTCCACCCAAGGGCGTTTGCGCCTCCACCAGCAACCGGCCAAGCGAACCATAAGCAGCACCACTGGCATGCTGGGCAATGGTTTCGGCATCGGCCAGCAACACCTGGCCATCGCGCAGCGTGGCTTTTTGCTCACGGAAAAACAGCTCGGCAGCACGCACCTGCAAGGCATCCTCGGCGCTATCGCTCAGCCCATGCAACACGTTGCGCACCAGGATATGCGCCAGTTGCTCGACAAACAGTGGCGGCACATCCACGCCCTTGCCCGCGAACAAACCGAGATAACAGGCTTCGATGGTTTCGCTGCCCAGCAACCGATCACGAAAGCGCAGCCACAGCCGATAGTTGTCGCGGGTGTCGGCGTCTTCGATAGCCGAAAGATCGCTGTCACCGAGCGCGAGATCCGGTTCATCCATCAGACGCTGATGCAGCGCCAATTCACCCTGGCCGGATTCCTCCACCGGGCGTATCTCCGGGCGCAGCAGATAAGCACGCAGAAAATCCTCGGTCACGCACAGCCGGCCATCCTCGCGCCGCGCTAGCAAATGAAAACCGGAATGACGCCAAAAATCGTGGGGATTGCGCATAACTGCCTTGCGAAAGAAAAAACCGATCCGGCTCAGGCCGGCAAGCGAGCAAACTCACTGGCGAGGTCTGACGATAAATCGGCAGGCAATAACACCCTGCTGCTGGCCGAGACATGCTGTCTGAGAAACTCCATCTGGTCCGAGAGAATCTTGCGATTGGTCAGGATCAGGTACTCGGCCTTGTTCGGCACATAGGGGGCATAACGCAACTCCACCCCCGACTCCTCGGGTGTGCGGTTGCGCTTGACGCCATTGCAATGGCGACAGGCGGTGACCACGTTCATCCAGGTATCCAGCCCGCCACGCGACACCGGCTTGATGTGATCGCGCGTCAGGCGCAGGAAATGGAAGCTGTCGCCACAGTAGGCACACATCTGGCGGTCGCGCCGGAACAGCTCGCGATTGCTCAGCGGCGGAATGTGATTGAAAGCGCGTCCGGCCATGGCGCGGCCCTTGATGGCGATGATGGAATGCGCGGTGATGGAAGAGCGCTCGCCAGTGGCACGGCTCAGGCCGCCATAGAAGGTGAAGGCACGCTCGCCGAGGGTCCAGGCCACCAGATTACGGGCGTAATAAAAACACGCCTGCTGCCAGGTAATCCAGCGATTGGGTACACCGTGGTTGTCCAGCGTCAGTATCAGTGGTGTGCTGCGCTCTGCCATGACCTGCATCACCTCGCCTCGCCTTGTTATGCAACTGTGTTGGCTGATGGGGCATTGTGCCCCAAAACCCCCCTACGCCAGTCAATGCATCGCCTTTGATGCGGATCAATCCGCGCCCACCCACCACGCCTAGGATGGGCTGTGCTGTCTCACTCAATTTCAGGAAGGAACACCATGTCGTTCTATCACGCAGTCGTCTGGATCGATCACAAGCAAGCCCGCGTCATCCGCTTCTCGGACGAGGAGAGCCAGAGCGTGCAAGTGGCGCATGAAGGCGGCGAGGCCCATCTGCATCATCGGGCCGGCACACTGGGCTCCGGCCACGCCCCGGAAGATCAGCACTACTACCATGCGGTGGCTGCGGCGCTGGAGGGCAGCTCGGCCTTGCTCATCACCGGCCCGGCCAATGCCAAGCTGGAGCTGGAAAAACATATCCGGGCCCATCACCCCAAGCTGGCTGGCAGCATCAGCGCGGTCGAGAGCGCCGACCATCCGAGCGAAGGGGAATTGCTGAAACACGCCCGGCAGTACTTCCGTGCCCATGACCGCATGCAACCGGGCAGCGGTCTGCGCTGAGCGCGGCGCCGGGATCAGCCCAGATCGAGCCGGTCCCGGTGTCCGAAGCCCTTGGAATTATCTATAAAAAACAAATACTTAGCATCAATCCTGTACCACGACACCTTGGCAAAGGCCTGCACGATGGCGGCAGGCGCGCGCGCCAGGTTGCCGACAATGGGAAAGCGCAGGCCATAGCGCGCCATGGCGGCCAGACGCTCGGCACCCTCCAACTGCACCGCCCGCCCCTGTAACTGAATACCGCGAATGTCCTTCCAGTCCGCTGGCTGCGACTGAATGCTGACCGCCACCCGCGCATCGCGTGCCAGATCGCGCGCATGTCGACTGCGCGCCGAGGAAAGAAAATACAGCGTGGTCGCGTCATGGGCGTAGAACACCGCTGCCGCCCAGGGGCCGCTGTCAGTATTAACGCTATCCCCGCTATCCCCGTCGTCACCGTCGGTGTCGCCAGCCGCTGCCGCAGCGCCCTGGGTCGCCAGGGTCATGACATGGTGCTGCTGCAAAAATGCCAGTACCGTCTGACGCAATTCATCCTGCATGGCATTCACTCCTGATGATTCTGTTTTTGCTGCGGCGGGCTAATCACGCCCGCGCACCACGTTAGCAATCGCGGCATGCGAGGCCAGCAGCCAGTCTGGCTGGGCGGTCGAGAGCAAGGCACTGTCGGCCGCGCCACCCAGCACCGCCACCGACCGCACACCGGCACGCCGACTGGCCTGGACATCGATCGGTGTATCCCCGACATAGCCGGCCTGATCCGGCGCAACGCCCATCAGCGACAGGCAGCGCAGGATGCCCTCGGGATCGGGCTTGCGCCGGCTGACATCCTCACTCAGCAACACCTGCTCGAACAGCTCCATCACACCGGCCGCCTGCAGCAGCGGCAGCACTTCGCGCCGCGCGCCACTGACCACCGCCAGACGCACACCCTGTGCGCGCAGCTGCAGCAGCGACTGGCGAACACCCTGGAACATGCTTGCCTCGGCCGCCAGCACCGCCGGCCAGTCGCGCATCGCCTGTTCGGCCATGCCACGCTTGAGCGCCTCGCGCCGTGGGTCGTCGGCCGGCACCGCTTCGTCCCAAAAGTTGCTGTTGAGCGCCAATGCCCGCGACACCTGCGCGCGCGTCACCGTGATGCCATGCGGCTCGGCAGCACGCTGCGCCACGACGTGATAGGCCGCCACCGAGTCCACCAGCGTGCCGTCCAGATCGAACAGCAGAGCCTGCAAGCGTAGCGGCGAACAACGCTGTATCCGCAACCGGTCACCGCTACGCAACTGACAATGCGCGCGCAATGGCAAGGCCGCCACCAGCTCGAGTTTGTCGGCGGGATAGTCCGGCACCGCCGGCAACACCAGCGCAGCGGGTATGCCGGGGCCGCCGGCCGAGTCAGTCTGCACATGCACCGCATAGACATGCGCGGCGCAGTCTTGTGCCTCGCCTTCCACCTGTGGCGGCAACATCGCCGCCGGTGCGAGCATCATGTTCGACGCCGGCGACTGCACCTCCTGCTGCCAGCCTCGCCAATGTGCCTGCTGCGTCGCATGTTCGAGCTGCAGATTGAGCGTGCCCGGATGCGGATCGATCCCCGCCAGCGTGACAAATTGCGAACGCACCCAGGGAATCTGGGTGAAGCCGCCAGCCTTGCCCAGGCCATCGGCCACCACCCCTTCGATCTGACGAGTGGTCGACATCAAACGCTGCCAGACGGGGCGGACAACTGCTCACGCAGCGCCTTGCGATTGATTTTCATCAGCGGCGTGCGCGGCAACTCCGGCACGAACTCGAACCGGTCTGGCACCTTGTAGCCACCGATCTGACGCCGGATCATTTCGCTCAGCTCCACACCCAGTGCTTCCTTGATGGTTGCATCCCCCAGCGCGGAAGCTTGCCGCAACACCACAAAGGCGCGCGGCACGGTCGAACCATCACCCGGATCGACCCCGATCACCGCGGCCTCCAGCACCGCCGCATGCGCAGTGATCACCGCCTCGACCTCGATCGGCGACACCCACAGCCCCTTGACCTTAAACACATCATCACCACGGCCGGCGAACCAGAAAAAACCGTCCTCATCGAAATACAGCTGATCGCCGGTGCGGGTCCAGGGGCCATGAAACGTGCTCTGCGATTGCTCGAACTTGCGCCAATAGAAAAAACAGCGCGTCACGCTGTTGACCCAGACATCACCGGCCTGGTTCGGCGTGGTGATGGTGTTGCCCTGCTCATCGGTGAGTTTGATCTGCACCCCGAACACCGGCTTGCCCAGGCTGCCGCGACGAAATTCCTTTTGCCGGTTGGCGATCCACTCATAGGTGATTTCGGAAGAGCCGATAGAGTCCATCAGCTCGACACCGAAGGTGGCATGAAAGCGCTCGAACAATTCCGGTGCCATTTTTTCCGAAGCTGCAACGACGAATTTCAGGCAGCTGAAATCAGGCTTGCGCGACATCTGCTCCACCTCGGCCAGCAGCAACTTGATCACCGTAGGCACGGTCACCAGCTTGGTCGGGCGATAACGCTCGACCAATTGCACCAGTAACTGGCCATTGAAGTTGCCGCGCGTGATGCAGGTGCAGGCGCCCCAGTACAGCGGTATCAGCAACCCCGGCCACAAGCCATGGGTGAAATATTTTTTCGAGGTCGCCAGCACGATGTCCTCGGGCACATATTCCCAGAACGCACCATGCCGCTCGGGCACGATGACAAAGTCGTGTGCCAGATGGGTGATGCCCTTGGGCGTGCCGGTAGTACCGCCGGAATAGAACATGTAGCAGATGTCATTGCGATGGCGCAGCACCGGCGCAAAGCTGGCAGCACCCCGCGCCTGCAGCGCATCGGTATCGATCACCTGGCGCGCACCGAGGCGGTCCTGCAAGGCCGTCACGGAGAGCGCGGCCGAACCACGCACAATCACCCGCTGCAGCGTGTCGGGCAAGTCATCGGCAATCGACAACAGCTTGTCGATTTGCTCGGCATCGATGAACAGCGTGTTGCAGGCGGTGTCCTCGATGAAATAGCGCAGATGATGGTCTTTGTGGGCATCGGATACCGTCGCCGGCACAACCCCAGCCCGCACCGCACCCAGCCAGCAGGCCATGAATTCCAGGCTGTCAGTGGCAAACACCAGCATGCGGCTCTCGCGGGCACAACCGATGGCCTGCAGACCACTGGCAAACTGACACACAGTCTGCTGCAGCTGCCGGTAACTGACGCGCTGCTCGTCGCAGTACAAGGCGGTGGCATCGGCGCGATCGGTGGCCAGATGACGGTCCAGCAGTAGCCCGGTGGGGTCTATCCATTCCGGCGGCTGCGGGTCCTGCCAGCGCTGCCAGTCAGCGCAGTAGTACCGCGCCAACGGCGACGCGCTGGCGGCACCGGCCATGGATGAATCATCGTTGTGTTGCTCGGACTGCGATGTTGCGCTCACACCTGCCTCCCCTGCTGTGGCTGTACTGACCTCGATGCACTGCATGCGAGTTGCGGATCATCCGGGAAAAGCCCGTCATCCCGCGTTGAATGCCAGCATAAATTCCAATTATCGCTATCGGTAACGGGTCGCGAGCATAGTGCATTAGGGTAAAGTTGCGCCCTTATTGCCCCCCCTCAGGAACATCATGAAACGCATGATCATCGGCATTACCGGCGCATCCGGCGTCATCTACGGCATCCGTGCGCTGGAGTTGCTGCGCGCTGCCGGCGACATCGAAACCCATCTGGTGATGTCACCCTCGGCCGCCCGCACCATCAATGAGGAAACCGACACCACCATCGAGCATGTGCGTTCGCTGGCCGATGTGTTGCACAACCACAAGGATATCGGCGCCGCCATCTCCAGCGGCTCGTTCAAAACCGAAGGCATGCTGATCGCGCCCTGTTCGGTCAAGACCTTGTCCGGCATCGCCAACTGCTTTGATGACGAACTGATCGTGCGCTCGGCCGATGTGCAACTCAAGGAACGCCGGCGCGTGGTGCTGATGTTTCGCGAAACGCCGCTGCATGCCGGGCATATCGCCCTGATGGATCAGGCCACGCGCAACGGCGCCATCATCATGCCGCCAGTGCCGGCCTTCTATCACAAGCCCAAATCGCTCGACGACATGGTGACGCAATCGGTCGGCCGCGCGCTGGATCTGTTCCATATCGATGTCAGCGTGGTCAAGCGCTGGAAAGAAGGCGAGCCCGGCAGCGGCTGAGTTCGAATAACGCAGCACGCATCGATATCGTTTTTTCGCATCACCGCAAATTCGTTACCGCAAAAAGGAGACTCACCATGGCACTACCCAAGGCACCGCTGCGCGAAGTCATCACCATCGATGGCGTGAACGTCGAACTGGAAATGAAGAGCAACCCGATCGAAAACCTCGGCGTGCTCAAGGCCAAGGAACTGTTTCACTACCTGTCGATCTTCGATGCCAAATACCAGCCGTCGAACTACAACAAGGCCGACGGCTCACCGCTGCGCCTGTTCGATTCCCCCTCCTGCAAGATCGATGTCTCCAAGCGCTCCAAGGAAGACATGGGCTTCTGGCATCGCAACGTTGACTTCCATGAGGTCATCATCTGTGTGCGTGGTGCACTGCGCTGGGAAACCGAGATGGGCACCGTGGTGCTCAAGGAAGGCGAACTGATCGTCATTCCCAAGGGCATCACCCACCGCTCCATGCTGTGCGAAGAGTCAGCCGCCGAGAACGTGCTGATCGAACTGAAGTGCCGCGACAAGCTGAACTACGTCGGCGACAACAAGTAATTTTCAGTGCAACGCGATTCAGCAGAGGTCACATCATGAGCAATAACCGTCAGGCGGACCTGATCGTCCGTCATATCGACTGGCTGATCACCGTCGATCCGAAGCGCCGCATCATCCGCGACGCGGCACTGGTGATACAAGATGGCAAGTTCGCTGCCATCGGCAAGACCGACGAGATCGAGCGCAGCTGGCAGTCGGCCAAGGTGGTCGATGCCCACGGCAGCGTGGTCACTCCCGGCTTTGTCGACAACCACCTGCACGCCTCGTTCCAGATGTCGCGCGGCCTGGCGGATGAAGCCAATGCGCAGTCGTTTCTGTACGACCACATGTATCCGTATGAAGCAGCCAACACCGAGGAAGACGTGTTCGTCAGCTCCTCGTTTGCGGCGCTGGAACTGTTGCGCCATGGCGTAACCTGCTTCGTCGATCCGGGCAACTACCACCCGGATGCCACGGTGAAAGCGGTCATGGCTACCGGCCTGCGCATGAACGTGGCCTGCAGCTGCTTTGATCAGACCAAATCGGTGATGGGCCTGTTGCCGGCCTCGATGATCGAGAGCACCGAGAAGTGCCTGGAAAAAACCGAGGCCATGTTCGAGCGCTATCTGGGCAAGCACAAGGGCAAGCTCTCGGTCAGTGCGTCGTTCCGTGGCCTGAACAATGCCACCGATGCACTGATCCTCGGTCTCAAAGGCATCGCCAACAAGCACAACTCGTTCTTGCAGACCCACGCCTGCTTTTCCTATTCCACCCACGACTCCAGCGTGTCGCAGCACAAGCTGCCGGAGATCGAGCGTCTGGAAAAACTCGGTGTGCTGGACGAGAACACGCTGCTGGTGCATTCGGGCTGGCTCGAGCCGCAGGAAGTGGCGATGCTGGCCAAGCGCAAACCGACCCTCGTGTGCAGCCCGTCATCCTCGATGCACAACGGCTACGGTTACATCAACGTCGGCATGCATCCGGAACTAATGGCACTGGGCGTCAATGTCAGCCTGGGCTCGGACCATGCCTGCTCTGGCGTGGTCGACATCGTGCAGGAAATGCGCATGTGTGCCTGCGGCTACAAGGAAGCACGCATCAACCCGCGCGTGATGCCGCCCGAGCAGGCGCTGGAGATGGCTACCCTGGGCGGTGCCAAGGGCGTTGGCATGCTGGACCGCATCGGTTCGATCGAACTGGGCAAGGAAGCCGACTTCGTGTTGTTCGATGCCACCGTGCCGGAATGGCAGCCGCTCTACAACCCGGTGTCCAACCTGGTCTACGGCGCCACCGGCAACACCGTGAAGCATGTCTGGATTGCTGGTGAGCAGGTGCTGCGCGATGGCAAGCTGACCAAGGTCGACCATGACGAAATCATGCGCCAGGTCGGCATCACGTCGCAGCGCATCGCCGGTCGCCTGGACATGAAGAAAGTGGTCAAGCTGCTGTGGCCGGTGGAGTGAGGGCGCAGTAAGCGCCCCGCTTCCGCTCAGCCAACCCTGCCCTCGCTGTCAAGGCGCAGCACCTTGCCCGGTGTTGCGCCGGTGTGGCGCGCGTTCATCACCACCGGCACACCATTGACCAGCACCGTGGTGCGGGAGCCGCTGGGATACTGGTGCGGCTTGGCATAAGTTGACTGATCGATGAAGTCGGCCGGATCGAACAGCGCCAGATCAGCGCGATAACCCACCCGCAGCAGTCCGCGATCGTGCAGCTTGAGTGCGCGTGCTGTGCCGCCGGTCATCTTGTAGATGGCCAGCTCCAGCGGCATCAAACCCTCCTTGCGACTGTAGTGCCCCAGCACACGCGGGAAGGTGCCGTAAAAGCGCGGATGCGGCATGCCCTGGCTGACCGTGCCGTAATCGGCCACGCAATTGCCATCCGAGCCGATCAGTGCGCTGGGCGAGCGCATCAGGTCGCGCACATCGTTCTCGGAAATCGAGGTCACCAGCACCCGCGTCGCACCCTTGTCCTCGCGCAGGTAATCGCATAGCGCATCCACCGGATCGAGGCCGCGCTCGCTGGCGATATCGGCAATGGTCTTGCCGGCATGCTGCGGGGTGTTGGGCGTGATCGAGATCTGCACGCAGGCCCAGGATTCGATCTTGCCCCAGTTGTTCAAGCCGTCTGCCGCCACTTCGTCGCGGATACGCTGGCGCGTCTGCGGCAGCGCCAGGCGCTCGATCATGGCGTCCACCCCGCCGGCCTGCACCCATTGCGGCAAGATGTTTTTCAGCGGGTTACTGCCCGCGGTATAGGGATAGGCATCGCAATCGATGTCCACGCCGCGCGCCCGCGCCGCATCCAGCATCGCCATGGCGGTCGAAACCTTGCCCCAGTTGTCGGTGCCCGAGCATTTGAAATGCACCACCTCGACATGCACGCCACAGCGCTCGCCGACATCGATGGCCTCTTGCAGCGATTCCAGCACGCCGTTGGACTCATCCCGCAGATGGGTGAAGTAGGCGGCGTTGTAGCGCTTGAGCACCGTACCAAAGGCCAGCAT